>WJJA01000484.1 GCA_014729955.1 bacterium | reverse complement strand
TCAGATGTGAGGCGCGAAGAATGAAGCTGTATTGCCATACCGCGAATCCTTCGCAACAAAGCAGATGACGCAGTTTGGACCGCCCGAAGGGGGAATGAATAGATGAGTTTGCCTTGAAAACATTCTGTGCCGAAGCAAAACCATATAGCGCGACACTATCTTTTTGTTAATATAGTATTTAGAAAAGATTGTTTTCTTCATTCATGAAATATTCGGGCTAGACCGAATCAAAGGCAATTGATTGTAGAAGGGATTGATACGGCTCATTTCGTTCCTGAGTTGATGGAAAACTACATCGGTAGGTGGGAGACTGGTCCTGATCAGTACTTAGTAAATATTGATTCTCCTGGAGGGCAGGATGATATACTGAATGACGCGTATATGTATGCAAAGTTACGGTCCCCTGAAGTCAGTTATCTGGGATTGGTGTTGGACGCCGAAGGCGATTTGAGTAGCCTTTGGATAAGAATAAGTTCATTGTTTGCTACGTATGGGTTTGGTTTGGACGATCATCCACCATCTAAGGGCTATATAGGAAAATCAGAATCAATAAATAAGAAATTAGGTATTTGGATATTTCCCGACAATCAAACCAACGGCATGCTCGAAGATTTCATTATCCTGCTGCTGTCAGATCAGAGCCACTCTCTTTTCGACTTCGCAAAAGATGCGACTGAAAAAGCAAAATCGGATAAAAACGCTCCATTTAAAGAAGTACATAGATCAAAAGCAGAAGTTAGGAATTGGCTCGCATGGCAAGATCCGCCGGGCATACAGTATCACCACGCTGAACTATGTAAATCGGTATTGAATCTCAGAGCTTCTACCGGTCTTGCTTTCAGGGACTGGTTCATGGAATTGTTTGATTTTTAAGAAAGCATTTAGAAATGAAAAAAGCAGGCTGAAAGATTCTGTCTAATGAAAGCGAAAGTTTTTCTATCGAGACTTATAAGCCTTCTATTATCTTAACAATACATTAAAACCGGGTACAGCTATGGAGGATGGAGCCCGTACGCTGTGCTTCCACATCCTTTGCCCGGGATCACCGTTCCGAGCGATGCGTTCGCACCTCATCCCACCTTCAGCCTATCCCCGAACCCCTTGTCCACTCATCCCTTCAGGATGTCACGGGCAGACACGACTCCTCGTGAATCCAATCACAAACGGCTCCTCGATACCTCTTGCAGGCGGTGTTAAAGGAACCTATCTTTATGTGGTAGAGTTACCTACGAAAACACGAGTCCCCAATGGCCCTGCGATCCAAAGACAACCTGGTCGGCACTTTAACCGAAAGCCTCGAGGATTATCTTGAGATCATCTACCGCCTGGTGCAGGACCACAAGGTCGCGCGGGTACGTGACATCGCGCGTGAAAAGAATGTCAAAACTTCCAGCGTGACCTCCGCGCTGCACCGTCTTGCCAAAGAGGGTCTTGTCGACTACCAGGCGCGTGAATATGTCGACCTGACCGAAGAGGGCCGTGAGTTCGCCTTCCGCGTACATCAACGTCACACGTTTCTGAAACGTCTTCTGATGGAATTGCTGCAGGTGGACGAAGCCACCGCCGAGCAGGACGCCTGTTCAATGGAGCATGCGATCAGTGTAACCACGCTGGACCGTATGGCGGCGCTGGCGGAGTTCCTGACTTACTGCCCGAAGGTGACAGGCGGCCTGGTCGACCAGTTTCGTAACTGCTGGCTGCTGAAAGGTGAAGAGAGCGAGCACCATTGCCATGACGGCGAAGAGTGCGGCATCTGGCAGAAACGGATGAAGCTGCAGGAAGACCTCGGTATTTACCAGCTCACGGACGTGGAAGAGGGCAGCCGCGGCTACATCGCGCGCATCATCGGGCCGGAGAAGGATCGCATCCCCTTGATCCAGCGCGGTTTCTTCCCGGCGGGATCGTTTGAAGTGCTGAGACGTCACGGGGACGGCCGGATTGTCCTTCGCGTGTCGAAAGAAGAAAAGACGCTGTCTTTCACGGAAGCGGCGATGATCTATGTGTGGATCGCGCCCCGTGAAACCAACGGCGACGGTGCACATCTTGCGGTCGAGTCGCTCGCCGATATCACCCCCGGCAACGGGTTTGAAGTTGTGCAGGTGAAAGCGCGCGGGGAAATCCGTCAGCGGCTGATCGACATGGGATTCGTACGCGGGGCGCAGGGGCGGGTGCTGCGTGAAGCACTGCTCAAGGATCCGATCGAAATTGAATTGTCAGGGTACCTGCTTTCGTTGCGTCGCAGCGAAGCAGCTGAGATACAGGTTGAGGGAGTGAATGGCGGGTCGTAGAAAGCACCGCAATCGACGTTGGCGCGGCGGGGGCGGCCCGCAATGGGGCATGATGTTTCTCGAGGACCGGGTTGCCGACCAGGGAACCCCCTCGGGAGGTTACAAGACCATCACCGTGGCGGTCGCCGGCAACCCCAATTCCGGCAAGACCACCCTTTTCAACGCTCTCACCGGCCAGCACCAGCATGTCGGCAACTATCCGGGCGTGACGGTCGACAAGAAAACCGGCCACGTGTTTCATAACGGGTGGCGCATCGAACTGATCGACCTGCCCGGCACCTACAGCCTCTCCGCCTATTCCCTCGAAGAGGTGGTCACGCGCGATTATGTCCTGCGTGACAAACCCGACCTCGTGCTCGATGTGATTGATTCCACGAACCTGGAACGTAACCTCTATCTCTGCCTGCAGTTCCAGGAACTGGGTGTCCCGGTCCTCGGCGCGCTGAACATGAGCGATGAGGCGGAAGAGCAGGGGATGAGCATCGATGCGGATCATCTCAGCCGCCTGCTGGGCATCCCCTTTGTGAAAACCGTCGGGAGCCGTAGTCGAGGCATTCCGGAATTGCTCGACCTGATCGTGGAGTTTGCAGGCGGAGAGCGGCAGCCCTCCGGCCGCCGCATTTACTACGGTCATGAAATCGAACTGGAACGTGCGGCGCTCGCCAAGCTGATTGTGCTGGACAAACCATTCTCCGAGCAGTACCCGCCGGAATGGGTCGCGGTGAAGCTGCTGGAGGAGGATGCTGATGCGATCAGCAAGATCCAGAAGGAGCACAACAGCCCGGGTATGATTCTGGAAGCCGGCGAGCGGGCACGCCGAAACCTGTCGGACAAGTTTCAGTCGGAAACGGTCGTGATGGTCGGTGAAAAACGGTATGCCTATATCCACGGGGCCGTGCAGGAATCGGTACAGCGTACCCAGAAGCCGGGCGAGCGATTCAAGCTGACGCAACGTATCGACAGCATTCTGTTGCACCGTTATGCGGGTGTGTTTGTCTTCCTGCTGGCGATGTTCCTGGTCTACCAGCTCACCTTTTCTCTTGGCAACCCCCTGTCCGACCTGATCGACACCGGCTTCACTCACCTGGGCGACTGGGTGCGGACCGTGATGCCGGAAAGCGCGATACGCGACCTGATCGCGGACGGCATCATCGGTGGTGTCGGCGGCGTATTGGTCTTCTTTCCGCTGGTGATGCTGCTGTTCCTTGGATTGTCCTTCCTCGAGGACTCCGGGTACATGGCACGGGCGGCGTTTGTGCTCGACAAATTCTTCCATGTCTTCGGCCTGCACGGACGAAGTTTCATTCCCTTCATGGTGGCAACCGGCTGTGCGGTGCCGGCGATCATGAGCGCACGCACCCTGGTGAACCCCAAGGATCGTGCCATCACCATCCTCGTTACGCCGATCATGGTGTGCGGCGCGAAAAGCCCGGTGATCGCGATGCTGGCGGCGGCGTTCTTCCCGAAGTTTGCCGCGCTGGTGTTCTGGTGGGTCTGGTTTACCGGTTGGGGACTGGCGTTTGTCCTGGCCCTGATCTTCCGAAAAACTCTGTTTCGGGGCGAAGCGGCGCCGTTTGTCATGGAGCTGCCGCCCTATCGCATGCCGACCCTGCGCGGTGTGACACGACACATGTGGGACAAAAGCTGGGCCTACGTGCGCAAGGCGGGGACCATTATCCTCGGCATCTCCATCGTGCTCTGGTTCCTGCTCTACTACCCCCGTTTGCCCGAAAACCCGACGACGGCCGCTGCAGCCGGCGAGACCGCACAATTGAACGGCACACGTGTAGAACAGGCAGCTGGAACGTCGAACGGCGGCCAGTCCGGGCAAGGCGAGACGCTGCAACCCGGCGAAACGCCCGGCCGTCTGCAAGCGCAAAAGGAGTTGGAATATTCCTACCTCGGGCGTTTGGGCAAGTTTATCGAACCGGTGATCGCACCCGCCGGGTTCGACTGGCGCCTGGGGATCTCGCTCCTCGCCGGCTTCGCGGCGAAGGAGGTGATCGTTTCGACCATGGGGATTGTCTACGGCATCGGTGAGGCGGACCCGGACTCCGAGGCCGGGGGGGATTCCACGCCGTTGAAGGAGAAGATCGCGCGTGATCCCGCCTACAATCCCGCGATGGCCCTCGCGATGATGATTTTCGTACTGATTTACGTCCCCTGCATGGCGACTCTGGCGGTGGTGAAGAAAGAGCTGGGGTCCTGGAAATACCCGCTCTTCCAGGCAACCTACACACTTGTCGTCGCGTGGGTTCTGGCGGTCTTCACCTACCAGGTCGCGTCGCTGATCGGGCTGGGTGCGTGATCGGAGGACAGTGTTCCGGCATGCCGCTCTACCTTGACCCGGTCTCGACCGGTTCACGCGAGGAGATATACGCCCACAACGCCTGCAACTCGGTATCGGTCATATGCTTGAACTGCCCTGTCGGCATGAATGGGTTGATTTCGCTGCCGTCCGGACGTTTTCCTTCACGCATCAAGGTCTGAAAGTCGCTGAACTCGTAGGATGAAATCGTAGCGTCGGGGTGCGGGGTCAGGTTGGTTGGATTCGGCACACCAGGCGGTTGGCCGGGCATTTTCCCGCCGCTCAGATTCGTGCCGTGGCACCCGATACACGTTGTTGACAAGTAGGCGCCGTAGTCTTTCGTCGGCCCCGGCTCCGGTGCCGGCGGTACCTCAGCCTCGTGATCGACAACCTCGGCTGCCATCAACTGCGGCCAGTCCCCGAACGCGTACAATGCCTTCGCGATCGGCCCCGGCTCCGGCGGCGGCGGTTGATTGTCCACCGGCGGCACCGAGCGGATGTACGCGATCATGGCCGCCATGTCTTCGTCATCCACAAAGCGGTAATCCTCCGACGGCATGAAGATCAAGGGCCGCCCGCCCGGACCGACGGCATGCCGCACGGCACGTACCCAGTCCTCAACACGATATCCTTTGCCGATACCGCCCTTGCCGCCGGTGAGATTGCTACCGGCGAACATGCCCACCGGTCCGGCATCCATAAACACTCGGCCGGCCAGGTCGGTACCATGGCATTCCATGCAGCCCCGGATGCGGACAATATGCTCGCCACGCGCAATGGTCGCTGAATCCATCGGCACATCGAACGGTTCCACTTCGACATCAAACCGGGCGTTGGTCAGGGCCGACGCCTTTCCCTGCACATACAAAGCCGTTCCGCCGATCACCAGAATAATCAGGACCAACACACCGATCAAAACCCACAACCATGGACGCATACGGTATCCCTCAACTTCATGATCACCTCGTTTACCCGACAGGTTAGGCATACCGAACATAAAATGCAAGAATGATATTTTTCTATGATCCAAAATATCTTTGCGAGGGATTTCGATATTTGGGATTCGCAAAGCAGCGTTCAATTTTTGTCACGCGGATACGCCTGCGGGGTTAGCCCGAATATTTCACGAGTTCAGACTGTGTCAGATGCGAGGCGCGAAGGATAAAGCTGTATGGGGCAATACCGCGAATCCTTCGGAACAAAGCAGATGACGTGCTTGGGGCCGCCCGAAGGCTGAATGAATAGATGAGTTTGGCTTGAACACAATCTGTGTCAGAGAAAATCTGTATAGCGTGATGATATCTTATTGTTAATATAATTTTTAGAAAAGAATAGTCTCGTCATTCATGAAATATTCGGGTTCGTGGATCGTTTCACGTGCATTGACGGATTCTGAGCTGCGCCTCATTGTTCATGACTGCCATGTCACAATCCGGTGGTCCTGCATCTTCCGGCCAAGCAGTTGAATCACCTGGCACCACTGATGCATGCGGTGGGGGGACGGCCCACCGAAAGCGCAGAAGCTACAGTCTGCAGGAGGGAAACGGTTTTGGAATGCGATTCGGTTTGTGTGTTCTTAGAACTTTCCAAAGCGCACGGTGAGCGAGGCGGTGTACCCGCCCACTTCGGCAGCCGTCAGATGGGCGGAATCCAGCCCGAACGCCAGCCGCCAGCCCAGTCCTCCCAAAACACGGATATGGCGTGACAAATTCAGTTCCGCCTTCAGTTCCGGTTCCAGGATGGTGACGACATTGCGTTCGAAAAGCACCTCCTCCCAGCCGGGGATTTCTGTGGAAGTCAGGGAGGTTTGTCCAATCCCGAAAAACAAAGACGGTTGCAGGTGCACCACGCGGTGCGAGGCGAGATTCATTTTTACCATCGCACCGCCGTAAGAGAGACTCAGCTGCCCGATACGGTCCACACTGTTGATACGTGCGTTGACATCGTGAGTGGACAGCGATGTGTACCACGCCGCTCCCAGGCTCAGGCTGTGGTTAAAAATCCAGCCGCCCTGCAGTCCTGCGAGCACGCCGATCTCATTGTTGATACCGGTGACCTTCATTTCCACACCGCCGTACCCTCCCTGCTCCTGATATCCGTCAAGCAGATACCCGGTCGTTTGGGCTGTGCCGTTTCCCGCGAACAAGAGACTCAGGAACACAAGCAGGCATCGGGCTTTTCGGGGGGCGGTGGACATGAGAACACTCCGGGTTTAACGCTTTCTGGACCGGTACTGTATCAATATACAAACGGTATCCGTCTTTATTATCGCATTCTGCCGTCGTTCCTGCAGAAAAGCGAAACAACAATCGTGGCGGTCCAATGAATGAGAGTAAAGGGGCCTGCTACGTCGTGGCCGAAGATATGGGGCCTGATATCACAACCCGGCTCCGGATACTGTGTAATCAGGATCACACATTGCCTTTCTTCGAATCAGTATAATGAACGAAGTTGACGACATACTCAAAGTATTACGTTTGACATGAATCCTAAATATCCATATGTAACCAAAAAACCCGTACAGGAATGTCCAGTAACCCTGTTATCAGAGCAGCTGTTTCTTGCTTCTACTGGAGGGAGACACTATCTTGTCCACGCAATCCGGTAGTTCGCTATTGTTGGTTACAACGATGACCCTTGCACGAACCATTGAGCAAGCGTTTGGATGTGCTCATCGATTGATGACAACAAAACCGGCGGAACGCGATACAGCATTAGGACGTTCCTGCTTGTCGATTGCCATCGGCATCGCTTATGTCGACAAGGATCACGGTGAGCGGGCCGGTGCATACGGTCTCGGTACCATTCGCCCGTTACAAGTGTATGAAACCGATTAGCAGGGGGGAGCTTGTGCATCTGAGAGCCTTAATGGAAACACTGCTTGGGCGGGCAGGGTTACGCATTTCTCATGATTATGTCCGGTTGCAGCAGAGCGCCTATCCTGCTGCCGATGCAGCCTTTCTGAAGCTGGAATCAATCAACGAGATGAACCTGCCGGTCTTTGCGGTGCACGATGCGGTTACCGGAGGCATTACATCGAAAACCCAGGGACTCGGGCTATTCGGGCCGGTGTCTCTGGAACATTTTGACCGGGTGGAAGCGTTCTTCTTCGCCCGCCATGCCGCCCCCAAGCTCGTGATTAATCCCATGGCGCATTCTTCCCTTCTGGATATCCTGCATGAACGTTCGTACGAGCGTAGCGGATTCACAACCTGGCTTCTGCGAGGTCAGGACACGACCCTTCCATCTGTAAAGCTTCCGGTTGGCTATACGCTCAGCCGAGTGGGCGAGCATGAGTTTGTGGATGTTGCCTATGTGATCTCAAGCGCCTTCACTCAGCTCGGCGTGATCCCGCCTCCGCCTGAATTGCTTGCGCTGCATACCCTGCTGATGAAAATGGAGGATGCACAGTTTTACAAGGTAGAGCACTGCGGGCATATTATTGGTGGTGCCGGTTGGGTGATGCGTGAAAAGACGGCCAACCTCCTCGGGTGCGCGATCTTGCCGAGGCACAGGCGAAAAGGTCTGCAGCAGGCTTTGATACACCGACGTACGGAAGATGCATTCGACAAGGGCGTGGAAAACTGTCTGCTCGGTTCCCTGCCCGGTGGAACCTCCCAGCGCAATGCAGAGCGAATGGGTTATCGCGCTCTGTTTACCAACCTGCATGTGGAGCGTCCGGTCGACTCCGTCATGCTTCAACCCGCCGGCTGACAAACCGGGCTTCCAAGCGGCCGTTGTTCCGCTGTCCGTTTCATTCCGGTTCGCGGCTTTCTACATTCCATCCCGATGTTTGAAACCATGCAACCTGCCTGAGCGTACACAGGCAACAGAACCAAAACGCCCCATCAAAACGACAGGACTCCGAACCGACCCATGCGCCCGACCCTGCCGAAAATCAGCCGCATGCTGCAATCATTGCGCAGACGCCAACATATCGTCTGGGGAGGAGCTGTATGGATCGCGTCGATTGCCGTCTCTATCCTCGTTCTTTGGTTTGGCGCGGTTTATGAAGCAGCGGTCTGGACCAATCCCGAACCGCGCCGGCAACTGTTGCAGGGCTTGCTGCTGATCAGTGGTCTTTCACTCGGCTGCGCGTTTGCGGTGAGCCTGGTCCTCCTGTTTTCCCGTCGCCGTCCATCGGATCAAACCCTCGCGCGCATGATCCAACGCCGTGACCCGGAGGTTCGTGATCGCATTCTCGACGCCCTGGCTCTCGCGGACCGTGGCGATCCGGGCGCCTCGGAGCAGTTGCGTGCGATGGCGCTGGAGCGGATCGATGAGGAAGCGTCCGACCTCGATGTGCGCCGGTATGTGGAAACCGGTCTTCTAAAATATGTGCGCAACGGTGTTCTTGTTGGTCTGGGTGTGATTGCGTTCAGCCTGCTCGTGTTCGGAAATACTCTCTTCAGCAGTGCACACCGCCTGGCGCATCCCGACAGGGCGTTCCTCAAGCCCGGCACGGTGCTGCTGGCTCTGGACATGCCCGATTCGCTACGGCTGGTGCAGGGCGACTCTCTGCAGCTCGCCGTGCGAGCGCGTCACAATGCGCCGCGGGAGCTGGTGTTTCGTGTGCGTGACCGGAACGGTTCGGAACGTGTCTTCGAAGCGAAGCCTGACAGTGCAGACAGCATGCGCTTCCTTGCCGGCTTGACCAACTTGCAGCGCGGCTTTGAGGTGTTCGCGGAGGGTAGAAAAGCGATCAGCGATACCGCTCGTGTGGAGGTGGTTCCTCGTCCCAGGATCGCCCGGCTGGAAGTAACCGTTTCGCCGCCGTCCTACACAGGCACCGATCCCATCGAGCTGCCGGAGGGAGTCGGTGATGTTTCCGCATTGCCGGGGAGTCGAGTCTCCCTGGAGCTGGAAGCGAGTCGTGTCCTTGCCAATGCGAGGCTCGCGGTAAAACCGAGCGCGGGCGCCGTGACACGACGGGAGTTGAACCTGCGGGGTCGTGTCGCGGAGGGCGGATTCACATTCGCAAGAGAAGGCACATGGTGGGTGGAGCTGGAATCGTCCGACGGTATTACGAGCGGCGATCCGCTGGTATGGCGTCTCGGTCTGCTGGAAGATCTTTCTCCTCGAGTGGAAATCGTCATGCCGGAGGATGGTGCGACCATCCCAGACGAGCTGGTGGTTCCGCTGGCGGCCGTGGCGGAGGACGATTACGGTATTTCCAGTATGAACCTCCGTTTCCTGGTTTACAACAGCTTCAGCATGCCCGACAGCCTGCCGGAAGAGGCGTATTCCACGATTGAACTGCAACCGACACCGGTCGGTCCCGGGCAATATGCAGTGCGCAACCTCTGGGGTCTCTCCAGCTTGCCCCTGATGCAGGAAGACGAGCTCTGGTTCTTTGTAGAAGCGTTCGACAATGATGTCATCCGCGGTCCCAAGCGTGCCCGCAGCGAGGTGAGACGACTTGTGTATGCCACGCTGGAAGATCTTTTCGCCGATGCCGAAGAGCAGGAGTCGTCCACCGGCGAGGACATCACCGAAGTACGGCGCAAAGCGGATGAGGTCCGGGAGAAGATGGAAGAAACCCTGACACGTCTGCGCAGCAACCCGGACGATTTGAGCTGGGAGGAAACCCAGGCACTGGAACAGGCGCTGGAAACCCAGGACGAGCTGATGGAGCAGCTCGACAATGCTTCCCGGACCCTCGAACAGATGCAGCAGCAATTCGCGGAACACTCCATGGTTTCGCAGGAACTGATGGAGAAATACAGCGAGCTGCAGGAATTGCTGAGTGAAATCTCCACGCCGGAGATGGAGCAGGCGATGGAGGAGCTGCGCAAGGGGATGGAGGAGATGGACGGCGAGAAGATCCGTGAAGCGCTTGAAGAGATGACCATGGACCAGGAGAAGTTCATCGAAAACATCGAGCGCAGCATGTCGATCCTGGAACAGCTCAAGCGTGAACGCCGCATGGAAGAGCTGACCCGGCGAGCCGAGGAGATGGTCGAACGGCAGCAGGCGATCAACGAGCGGCTGGCTGCCGACGAGGAGTTGAGTACGGAGGAAATGGACCGTCTCAGCCGTGAACAGGAACGGATGGCTGAGGATCTGGAGAAGCTGCAGACCGACATGAAACGTATGGCCGAGGAACTGCGCGAGAGTCATCCGGACCTGGCGGAACAGATGGAACGTCTTTCCGACGAGGTCACCGAGCAGCAGCTGTCCGAACAGATGCAGCAGACCGCCGGGGAGATGCAGCAGGGCCGGCGTAACCGGGCGAAGGAATCCGGGCAGAAAAGCGAACAGTCGCTGCAGCAGATGGCGCAGAAGATGCGCAAAATGCAGCAGCAGATGGTGCAGCAGAACAAGCAGGAAATCGCAGAATTGATGCAGGAACTGGCGCAGAAGGTGCTGGTCGTCAGCAGGCGCCAGGAGGACTTGCGCGACGAGAGCCTGCAGCTCGGTGTTTCAAGCCCGCGCTACCGTTCCCTCGCGGCTCGGCAGGATGCCTTGCGGCAGTCGCTCGCAGTGTTGACCGAAGATGCTCGTGAAATTACCAAGGTGACCTTCTTCGTCGGTGCCCAGTTGATCGACTGGATCAACCAGGCGGGGCGTGCGATGGACAACGCGATCGACCGGTATACCGACCGCCGAGCGAGCGATGTCACCGGAGAGCAGCAACGCGCGATGGCGGCGTTACACCAGACCCTGCGCAACCTTGCGAACGCGCAACAGCAGATGTCCCAGTCGGGCAGCGGCACCGGCTACCAGGAGATGATGGAGCAATTGTCGCAGATGGCGCAGCAGCAACGGCAATTGAACCAGCAATCGCAGGGCATGCCGATGCCGATGCCCGGGCAGCAGATGGGCCAATCGAGCGCCATGCAGCGAATGGCCGCGCAACAACGAGCCCTCGCCGAAGCGATGCGTCAGCTGGAGGGCGAAGCGCGCAGCATGGAAGACATGCTCGGTACCCTGGACGGCCTGGGCGAGCAGATGGAAGAGGTGGCGAAGGATCTGGAAAACCAGAACGTCACCGACCGCACCAAACGTCTGCAGGACCGCATTCTCCAGCGCCTGCTGGATTCCCAGCGCTCGCTGCAGAACCAGGGACTCGCGAAAAAGCGGGAATCCCGTACCGGCGAGGAGTTGAGGCGAAGCTCCCCCGGTCCGCTTGCGCAAGATTACGAAAGCGAATTGCGCGAACGGATGCGCAAGGCTCTGGAAGGCGGCTACAAGCGGCAGTGGAACGATGTTATTCGTGACTATTTCCGCGGCCTGCAACAGGAAGCGCAACCCGCCGAGCAGTAAGGGAGGGCGACATTCAATATCCGAACGTCGCCGTGAAAGTCCGGCAATCGTGCGACCGCCGGCCTCGAACAGAACTCCTCCACCCTCCATTCTTTTGTCTGACGTGACAGGGGCCAACGTTTCTCTCATGAACATCCTCTACCATGTTCCTGTGCGGCATTGGGAGGGAACATGATGAAGTCCTGTGCGGGAAACGGGACGGCGGCCGGAATTACCGCAACTGCACTGCTTGCAGCGTTTCTGCTGTTCGTCGGTTGCGGGGAAGAACCGCCGCCTCCGATCGTGATCGACGGGGAGGTCGAGGACTGGAGCGGATTGGTACCGGATCAGTCCGCGCGTGTGGTCGCGCAGCAACCTGACGCCGCCTTGCGCTATCTTGAAGCGGTTCGCGATTCGGGCCGACTCCTGCTGCGATTCGGGCTCCTCGAAGAACAGGTTCTGCAGCGCCACAATCGCCTGGTACTGGTTCTGCGTGCCGGCACGGGAAGCGACACGACACGTCTTCTCTGGCGTTTCGGAGCACGGAACGGCACACTTGAAACTTCCGGCGGCACTCGGCCGCTGCTGGTATCCGACCTGGACCTGGTGACTTCTCCCGGCTTCAGCGATACCACTTTCGAGGTGTCGATCCGATTGCCGTCCCATATCATGGGCGTGCGCTTCAACCACTCAGATGGATTGGGTGTACGACTGGTACACGCCGGGGACGGCACAGCTCTTCCCGCAAGAGGCTACCTCAACACGCCCGCAATGCTTGAACATCAGCCGCTCACACCCTTGTCCTTCGAGAAGCCCGACAGCCATGCGGTGCGTATCGCCGTCTGGAATGTGCGGGAGGATGGTTTGTTGAAACGTCCCGCTCCGTTCCGGCGCATCCTGCGTGCCCTGCAGCCCGATGTGCTGTTGCTGGGCGAAGTCTTCGAGATGACCGCTGAGCAAGCCGCCGATACACTCAACCTCTGGGTGCCGGGCGCACATCACCAGGCGCACTGGCGTACGGTGAAGCACACGGACGGCTCCATTGTTGCGCTTCGCGGAGAAGTGGAGCGGTCGCAACCGATCCCGGACGGTACCGGGGACGGTTTCCTGATCCACTTGCAGCAGTGGGACGAACCCCTGTTTCTGGTGCACGCCTGGGCGGCCTGTTGCGATATGGACTCATTGCGGCAGGTGCATGTCGATCGGATTGCCGCGTTTGTGCGGGATGCACGTGACCCGTCCGGTCCGATGCAGATCAGGCCGACCACTCCGCTCGTACTGGCCGGTGATTTCAACCTGGTCGGTTGGTCGCGGCAATACCACAGCTTGAAAGAAGGGCGGATCGTCCGAACCGATTTGCTGGGCGAAGGGGCGGCCCCTGACGGTGACGGCACCGCGCTGGCTGATGCACAGCCGCGCCACTTTTCTGCTCCGTTCACCTACGCATGGCGTAACGACGACTCCGGCTTTACCCCGGGACGACTGGAAATGCTGTTCTACTCCGATTCGCGTTTGGAAATGATCAACGGCTTCGTGCTCCATGACAGCCTGCCCGATTCTCTAAAGGAAGCATTCGGCCTGCAGAAAGGCGATGTACGAGAGGCATCGGACCATATGCCGCTTGTGGTCGACCTGGTGGTGAAAGGAGAATAGCCCGGATATTTCATGAATGGAGAAAAGAACGCCCTCTAAAAAGCAATATTAACAACAATTTAGTGTCCTGTTTTAACGGTTTTCTCACGCATACTGTTCACAACCTTGCACAGGTCATCCGCGATCATGCATCGCGAGGTCAGGGAATGGACTCGTTGTCGCCGGCAGCCATTCCAGCTTCGTTCCGGATGCGTTTGAACCCGCTGTGTCGAACTCGCGCGAGCTGCACGGATCAGAAAGCGCCCTCCCCCGTCGCAACGAGGGAGGGCGGCACGGTGCAGCAGAGCCGGGGGTGGGTCTCTGCCGCGGGTATTTCAAATGTCCCGGCACGGACCGACCGACGAGACTCGTGCACGGTCCGGCGATCACAGCTGTTCCGTCAGAACCCCGGATCTGACGGAACACCGGGCTCACTTCACGTACACCAGCTTCTGCACGGCCGACCAGCCTTTGCCGTTGGAAACACGCAGGAAATACACGCCTGCCGGCCCTTCCGCGCGCCAATGGAAGGTCTGGTAGCCCGTCTCGGCACGGCCTTCAAAGAGGCTCGCCGCTTCACGGCCCAGCACATCGAAGACCACCACACGCAGGTCCGCGGCTTCCGGTACCGCGACCACAACCTCAAGGCTCGGGTTGAACGGGTTCGGATAGGCTGAGTGAATACTCCACTCTGTCGGCCTGCCGTTCGGACGTGACAGCAAGGCATCGACAAGGTTGATGCTCCACTCTTCGGTGGAATAGGTGCTCAGCATCTGCTCACTGTCGTCGACCGCTTTCACACGCCAGTACCAGGTTGCGATCTCATCGAACACTTCGTCGCCGACTTCGGCACTGGTTTGCGTTCCGGCATCTACCTCGACCGCATCGGTGAAGTCCGGATTCAACGCAAATTCGACCGTGTAGCTCACCTCGTCGCCGTCCGGATCGACCGACTCCGCCCATTCGAACAGGATGGGAAGGTCGTCCGTGGTGAATTGTGCAGCATCCTCGGGTGCGGTCAGGCTGAACTCGCCCGGCGCTTCCGGGATGGAGGTGGTGAAGCCGCGTTCATCGGAATAGGTGCCGGCGGTGTTGTCATCCGTGGCCAGTACACGCCACCAGTAGGCCGTATCGTCTTCAAGATCTTCTACTTCGTAGCTCAAGTCCGTGCCGGCGTCATAGGTGACCGGATCGGTGAAGGCTTCGTTGTCAGCGATTTCCAGCTGGTAGCCGGGTGTGGTGCCGTCCGGGTCGGTGGAGGCTTCCCACTCGAAGGTCGTCGGCAATTCTGCGATCACCGCTTCGTCTTCCGGGGCAACCAGGGCAGGTGCGGTCGGCGGGTCGGGAATCGCGATCGAAACCGACCAGGGGCCGTTCGTTGACCACACCTCTTCGCCGTGGTTGTCCACCGCCTTCACATCCCAGAAGTACTCGGTATCGTCCTCGCCGGTCATGCTCCAGGTGGTGCTTTCCAGGCCGGTCTCGTCCGGATCGCCCAAGTCGTCCGGGTCGGTGGAAACGTAAATCGAGTAGGTAAACGTGTCCTCCGGGTCCGGATCCGAGCTATCCGTCCATTCGAAGGTGATCCCGGCGACCTCCAGGACGGTTCCGTCCGCCGGGGCGGTCAGCTCAAAGCCCTCGGGCGGCTCGACAAAGTAGACGTCGAACGACCAGGCGTCGCCGTCGAAGGGATTCTCGAGCGATACCGTACCGTCCGTGTTGGTGTCCACCGCCCGGACATACCAGTAGACCGTGACATCGTCCGGCAGTTCCTCGTCCAGTTCGGACAGGCCGGGCAGCGCGATGGCACGTTTTTCGCCGCGAGTGCGGCGATCCGACTTGTCGCCGACCGGCGTATGGTCACGCACCGAGGCGAGCAGCACTTCCGGCTCGAAGGTGTACTCGGTTTCCGCCAGACCCTCCACCGAATCGGGATCGTTGAAGTCCGGGTCGTCTATCGACCAGACCAGGTTGTAGGTGACCACATCGTCCGGGTCGGGATCGGTGCTTTCCTCCCAGGTCAGGGTCGGGCTGAGGGTGTTC
>WJJA01000483.1 GCA_014729955.1 bacterium | reverse complement strand
GGCCGCATCGCCGAAACGGGGGTTCGACACATGGTGATCGATGTTCACCAGGGTGGTCCCGTTCGAAATCAGCGTCTGCACCTGTCCGATCCGGTCGAGATCGCCGGCGTCCAGCACGACGATGGTGTCGTACGGACCGTTTTCCGCCGCGTCCTCCACGGTCATTACCTGTCGCCACCCGGGCAGAAAGTGATAGCGTCGCGGTACAGGGTCTTCACAGACCGCGACAACATGCTTGCCCATGGAGCGCAACAGGCCCGACAGTCCGAGCAATGCGCCTATGGCATCGCCGTCGGGATTGACATGACACGTAACCAGGAGGGAACGGGCGGCATCGATGTTCGTAAGGATATCCTTAGGAATCGCCACCTTCGTCCTCGTTAGGGGGGGATGAGGAGCTGTGAATCTTGTTCAACAACTGCTCGATCCGGTCTGCACGTTCCAAGGTGTCATCCCAGACAAAGCGAAATTCCGGCAGCTTGCGAAGTCGCACCTTTTGCGCCGCTTCGCGTTTCATTTTGGATTTTGCTGCCCCGATAGCTCGTATGGCTGTTTCTTTTTGCTCGTCCGATCCAAGGAGCGAAATATACACTTCCGCAACCTTGTAATCATCCGAAACTCTTACCTCGGCAACGGTTACGAGAGCACCGTCGCACTTCGGTTCCACCTCGCGACGCATGAACTCCCCGATCACCTGCTGAAGCTCGCTGCCGATCTGGTAGGCGCGCTGTTTTGTCGGTCGTTTCATGCGATCTGGTATCTCGTCTCTCTCGTCATCGCCGTGCGTTACAACCACTGTACCATACGAGTAAGCAGTATGGCACCCGGCGTGATCTCAACAAGCTCCTGCACGCCGTTGAAACGCTTTTCCACTTCTTTGCGGTCCGTCGCGACCGCAACCACCGCCAGGTGGGATCGCTGGTACTTCTTCTGTTCGGCAACTTCTGCCAGTGATACGTTATACGAATTGCGCACACGATCCTTGATGGAGCGGATCACCGCACGCTTCTCTTTCAATGAATGAGCGTCCGGGATCATCAGGTCCAGTTCAAGCAGTCCGATCGCCGCCATGGCTTAGGACTCTTCCACGATGATCTCGCGTTCGACCTCGACGCGAATCACCGATTCGATCAGGTCGCCGACCTTGATGTCGTTGAAACCCGCGACTTTAATGCCGCACTCGAAGCCTTCCTGGACTTCTTTGGCATCGTCCTTGAAACGCTTCAGGCTGTCGAGCTCGCCGGTGTACACCTCCTGGCCTTCACGCAGGATGCGCACCTTGTTATTGCGGTCGATCTTACCCTGCACCACACGGCAACCGGCGATGACTCCGATACGCGAAATCTTGAAGGTTTCACGTACTTCCGCGACCCCGACGACCTCCTGCTCGAAGACCTTCGAGTGCATACCGCGCAAAGCGTCCTTGATATCTTCGATCAACTCGTAGATGATGCGGTACACCTTGATCAGCACCTCTTCGCGCTGTGCCATCTCGCGCGCCTTCAGGTGCGGATGCACATTGAAACCGATGACCATCGCGTTGGACGCCGACGCCAGCAGTACGTCCGACTCGCTGATCGGCCCGACACTGCGGTGGATGATCTTTACATCCACTTCCGGCGTGGAAAGGCGCATCAGGCTGTCCGCGACTGCCTCCACGGATCCATCCACGTCACCCTTGATCAACAGGTTCAGCAGACGTTTGCTCGATCCGTCGATGGTCTGCAGCAGTTCACGCTGCCCCGCACCTTCACGCAACCTCAGTTCCTGTTCACGCAGCTGCTGCTGACGGGTGCTCGCGACCTGCTTCGCTTCCCGCTCGTCGGTGTACACCACCAACTGGTCGCCGACATGCGGGGCGGATTCGAAACCGGTCAGCTCCACCGGTTGGCCCGGCCCGGCCTCGTCACGCTTCTTGCCCAGCTCATCGTACATCGCGCGCACACGGCCGAAGTAGGGACCCGCCACAAAGACATCACCCACCTTCATCGTGCCACGCTGAATCAGGATGGTACAGACCGTTCCGCGCCCCTTTTCCATGCGCGATTCGATCACGACACCGCGCGCGGCGGCATCTTTCACAGCCTTCAGCTCAAGCAGCTCGGCGGCGATCAGGATCTTGTCCAGCAAGTCTTCCAGACCCATACCAGTCTTGGCGGACACCTCTGCGGACTGGATTTCGCCGCCGAACTCTTCGACGAGCACATCGCGCTCGCCCAACTCTCGCCGGATACGGTCGGCGTTGGACCCGGGCTTATCCATCTTGTTGATCGCCACCACGATCGGCACATCGGCCGCCTTGGCATGGTCGATCGCTTCAATTGTCTGCGGCATCACCCTGTCGTCCGCCGCGACCACAAGTACGACAACGTCCGTGACCTGTGCGCCGCGCGCACGCATGGCGGTAAACGCTTCGTGACCGGGTGTATCGAGGAAGGTGATCTTCGAATCGTTGTGCTGGATTTCGTAAGCGCCGATATGCTGCGTGATACCGCCCGCTTCCCCGGCCGCGACAAGGGTCTTGCGGATGTAGTCGAGCAGAGAGGTTTTGCCGTGGTCGACGTGGCCCATCACGGTTACCACCGGCGGGCGCGGTTCGGCATTGGTATCGTCCTCTTCCACCACCTCTTCGCCCAGCAGTTCTTCTTCGGTCGCCTGCTCGACGAACTCGACACGGTAGCCGTGCTCTTCGGCAAGCAGCTGGATGGTATCCTTGTCAAGGCGCTGGTTGATGGTGACACGCAGGCCGAGCATCATGCACTCTTTGATCAGATCGTTCACCTGAACGTCGATCAACGACGCCAGCTCAGCGGTGGACACAAACTCCGTCACACGCAGCATGCTCGTGTCTTCGTCAATCATGCCGACGTTCTCTTCGACACGGCGCTTCTTTTTCTTCCTGCGATGCCCGGAATCGTCCATCGCCGCCATGGTCTGGCGGATGGACGCCTGGACATCCTTCATATCGACTTTCTTCTTTTTCTTGTCGCGTTTGCGTTTGCGCTTGGAACCGCCGCCGGAGCCGCCGCTGTCCGCACCGCTGACCCAGTTGCCGCTGCCGCTCTTTGCAGGCGCTTCGTCCGGTGTCGTATCACGTTTCCGTTTGCGGCGCTTCCGCTTCGGAGTGTCGTCTTCCTGTTCTGCTGAACCCGCCTGTCGCTTCGGTTTGCGACGTCCAGCATCTTCAGGCCCCTCAGCCTTCACCGGCTGGTCGGTGCCGGGCGCTTTCTTCGCGGCACGCTGCGGTTCTGCAGGCGATTCTGCTTCCGGTTCGGGTTCCGGTGCAGGCTCGGCTTTTTCTTCCGGCTTGTACTGGACGATATCCTCGTTGGAAACCGCCCCCCGCACCGACATGGTCCCACGCTTGGACTTCGGTTTCGCGGGCGATTCTGTAGCGGCGCTATCCTGTGC
>WJJA01000482.1 GCA_014729955.1 bacterium | reverse complement strand
TGATGGTTGCCCGGCACGACCACAAGCGCCGGCGAGGGGGGTGAAGAGGGAAGGATGTAACGGTCGATGATGCCGTCGCCGTCCAGGTCTTCGCCGGGATCCAGGATGTTGTTGCCGTTGCGGTCTTCCCCATTGTACGCGATCTGCGCCCATTCGGCGTTCTTGTAGAGGTATTCGCGACGGTCGGGAATGCCGTCGCCGTTGCTGTCCGTGAGATCATCCCCGGATCCGTTCCACAGTCCGCACACAACCGCCATCGCGATGTTGAAACGCTGTCCCGGCGCCATGTCGGGGAACGGGCCGGCAGAAATCATCATCATCCAGGACTGCTGGTACTCTTCGCCCGTGTACGGCACGTTTCCCGGAGTGAACATATAACGGTACCGTTCGCTCTCGTTTTCCGGCATGGGGAAATCGCTCGGGAAGGTGTTGCCCTGCCAGGTCCACTGGCGGTAGTTCGTATGCAGGCTGTCGTTCTCTTCCACCGGTGAACCGCCCAGCACCTTCACTCCGAGGTAGCTCTGTGCCCAGCCGGCGTCGCCGTCATAGTCGAAACTGATGCCGAGCCGACGCTGCGCGTCCCACGCATTCAGGTTATCATACCAGTACCATCGCCCGCCCGGTCCGCCGTTGGGGTCGTAGTTGGAATCCGGTGTGTAGTGCATGTTCCCCACAGAAGCATCCACCCACAGCCCGAAGGTCGGCGCTTCCAGGACCGTACCCAGCCACACCGTGTCGCCGGCGGCATACTCCACCTCCATCCCGGTGTCGTAGGTCATCACCGTGTCTTCATCGGCAATGAACCAACCCGTGGGAATGTTGGTGACGGTATAATTGAGAATGTTGAACGCATCGGCGAAGGGTTCGTACCAGGCGTAGGCTTCCTGGTAAACATGCACGCCTAGCGGCTCATGGTTCGGAATCGAAACGCCGGTGCCGGGAACCACATCATTCGTATCGGTGAAGGAACAGACGAGATCCTGGTGGCTGATGGCGTTCGGATCGAAGAACTGGGCATAGTCCGCGTACGGATTGTTGACCGAAGCGTCCCGGATCGAGGAGGCGGTGATCATCGTGTCCCAGGATGTCGAGCCGAAATCAATATAGCCGTTTTCAATCTGACCGTTCAGCGCGCCGCCGAAGGTCACGATACCATCCGCCTCGGCGCGAGAAAAATCATACCGCCGGTCGATCTTGTTCAAATGCACAAAGATCGGGTTGTACGGCACCTGTTCCTGCGCGGAGGTCGTGAACTCCCACCCGCCGTCCTCGTAGCCGAAGACGCCGTCCATAATGCCGGTTGAGACATGCTCCACGCCCTGGCGGATACCACCGACCCAGACACCGGCATAGGAAAAGTGTTCCACTTGCTCCTGCAACACATTGGTCCGGATCTTGTACATGCAGGACGGGTTGTCAGGACGATTCCAGCCGTGTCCGAGAATGCCGAAATTGGTAATGCTCAGCCCGAGGTTGCCCACGCTGGTATAATGCCAGTAATCGTCGGCGTCGGTGCCGCGAGAGGGAGCGTTACTGCCGCGAGAAGCAGGCGCCTCGCCGGCAAAAAGCAGGGTTAGCGCAAGAATCAGGGAAGCACAACGTACGGTTCGATGCATGGTCATGGATTCACAAAAGGAAAAGGTTCACAACGTTTGACGGGGAGGGTTGCCGCAAGAGTGGGGAGGGGTAGCAGTCTGGATGGTTCCACTCAAAACCCGGGACAACACCTCCGCAAGAACATCTGCATGTTACACGGTGTAAGATGCGCTTGCAGATTAGAATGATATGAGCAAGATAGAAAGATTCAACTTGTCGGGGACAGGGGTCTCTGGAGTCACTCGTAAACCTGTAAAGACATTCATTGAAAAGAGTTACGTGGTGCCGGGCTGAAAGTTAAACCCTGCCAAAAATCTCCGCGTGCGAGGATCTCCAAAGAGGCGAAACAACAGGACGAATAAAACGATCTGGATCACACGACGCAATACGATAAGAATCCGGCATTTCCAAAAAGATCGAAATAGGGAGCGGGAAATGCTGAAATCTCTGAAAAAACGATCTGAGGGAGCAGGGTCGTTTTTGTGCTTTTCGTTGCGTTCATCGGTCACTCAGATCAATATTTTCCCCGACATCGTGAACCTATGATTGAGGTGCGGTGCATGGGGAATCCTGCAGGAACAGACAGCCGTCTCAAACTTCAGCTTGCCTACCACAAACGTGAAGCGGAACGCCTCGAAAAAGAGCTGGAGGCTCATCGTTCATGCAGTCCTGAGAACCCTTCTGCCAATCTGTTGTCGGACGTTCTCGATCTCTCCCCTCCCTGCTTTCATTCCCGCTTTCTCGATTCCCTGGACAGCGCCGTCCTAGTCACCGACACCGATGGTATCATCCGCTATTGGAATGCGGGCGCGACACGTCTCTACGGTTGGACAAAGGAAGAAGCCGTCGGGCGGCATGTATTGGATACAACCGTTCCCGCAGAGAACAGGCAGATCAGCGACGAGGTGATAGAGAAGCTTCGCCGCGGTGAAACATGGCAACGTGATTGTATCGCGATCGACAAACAGGGGCATTGCTTCTGGGCCCAAATGAAAGACACGCCGGTTTTCGACGACGACGGACAGTTGATCGGCATCATCGGTGTATCTCACGACATCTCTGAACGGCGAGCTGCCGAGGAGAAGCTCCGCATCAGTGAACGCAACCTTGTCCGTTCCCAGGAAATCGCAAAAATCGGACACTGGCGCTTCGACATTCGCACGGAAGAAGAAGAATGGTCCGAACAGATGTACCGCATCCACGGT
>WJJA01000481.1 GCA_014729955.1 bacterium | reverse complement strand
GCGTCATGCAAGGCACTTCTTCACGATCTGGACGAATGGATCCGGCGAAAGCTGCGATGTGTGCGTCTGAAACAATGCAAGCGTGTCTGGCCGATGGCGAAGTTCCTGATGTCGTGCGGTCTGAAAGAGGAGTGGTCGTGGTTACTCGCATTGTCCGGCAAAGGCTGGTGGCGCAAAGCTCTAGCGCCACAAGCGAACCATGCCATGACTCTGAAATGGTTCGAAGACCAGAAACTCATCAACCTGTCCAAACGGTATGAATCGTTCAACGTCAACGGAAACCGCCGTGGTACCGAGCAGGTATGCCCGGTGGTGTGAGAGAGGGGCACCGTGAGGTGCCCCCCTACTCGATTTACCGCAGCATCACCACTTTCCGAGCTTCGGACCAGCCCCTGTCGTTCCGTACCCGTAACACGTAGACCCCTGAAGCGCCCCGCGGAGCAATCGTCAGACCAAGATAACCCGGAGACACTTCACCGGCATAAATCTGCTGTACGAGACGCCCCTGGATGTCATAGACGTTCGCTTCAACGTAAGCTCTCATCGGAGCAGCAACACGCACTTGCGCACGAGCATTAAATGGATTCGGGTAGACAGGGCGGAGATCCCAGGACGTCGGGAGATCCGACCGCTGATCCGTGATCACGAGAGTGGAATGAAGGGTGCGTACCTCCGATGCACGCACCAGCTCGAAGCTGTCTTTTGCGAGCACACGCCAGTACAGTATGTCTCCGTCCGGGAAGGCATAGACCCAGGAGTGCGTGACAGTGTCCACATCTAACGAAACAGTCACGCCCGGGACGGGATCGAACTCAGCGTCGTTCGAGATCTGCAGCGTGTAGGTCACCGGCGTGAGCGTAGTATGATCTTCAGCGGTTTCCCATTCAAAAAACTCGATGGAGTGTTCCAGCGCTCTGCCGTCAATCGGCAGAAGCAGTGCAAAACTGTCCGGTGCCGTCATGGGTGCAGTAGAGAAGTCGTCAAAGTGAACGTTGGGATGATCCATCAACGTATCGCCCTGCCCGCCCGGATTCAGGGTTGCATGGTACGGACCGCTAGGGTGACCGTAGAAGTTCGTACCGATTTCAATGGTTCCGCCCTGTGGGACACCTTCAAACCAACCTATAACGATATCCTGGTTATCGATGAAATCATTCTGATACACCTGGAGCGTAGTGCCGTGCAGGGGCGACACCAGGCCGAGATAGTGGGGATTGCTGTCATAGGGGGTATTGTTGAGAACGATATTGCTGTAAAAACTTGTGGGATCAACCGGGACACCGGGATTGGTGAAGGAATAGAGCAGACCCACCTGGTGTCCACGGTTGAAATCGAAGATATTGTGATGGACGGCAGCAGCGGATTGACAGAACAAGACACCCGCCCCATGTGAGGTATTGTTATGAAAATAATTACCTGATATCTCTGCAAAAGCAACATCATTTCCAATGGTTACCGCTGAACTTGACGGTGGCACATTCGGATAGTGGGGGTTGACAGAAGTCTGATTATCTATGACACGGTTGTTCTGAAAAGAAATGGTGTCACAATAAATCGCTAAAACAGCATTGGCTTCACTTGAATGATTATTAATGAAGCTATTTCCCTCGATTATCCAGTTTTTAATTCCATACCTGACGGGATTAGCTCCAAAATCGATGACGCCCACTGAGTGCGCTCGGTTCTCAACAAAACGATTACCCCGTATCGTTCCGCTTATTGTCCCCCCTCTATTGGATACACGAATGCAGGAACAATCAGTATTGGCCAGAGGCGATAGGTTTTCGGCATAGACATTGTCATAGAAATAGTTACTTTCGATCGATGCCGTATTTGTATTGTGTTGCTCATTCGACAGTAGAATTACACCCGAAAAATGGTATCGATTGCTGATAAAACGAGAGTTCCTTATGGTAACATCACCCTTTCGGATACTGATGGCGCCGGAACGCCCGCCTATGTTTTCAATGAAATAGCAATCTGAAACCACGGTCTGATCAGCAAAGGATAACAAGGCTCCCCCATGATACTCTCTCGTGTATGGTGGAGCAGGCTGCCCGGTATTACCGTCTCGAAGCGTCAATCCGATAATCTTTGCAATTCCTCCGGGTATAGAGTCAATCGTTACCGGTCGATGGAGATCGGTGGTGTCCATGCTGCTGATTACGGTTTCTGTTATCGCAGTTGTGTCCGTAGGGTCAAATAGAAATGCACTCGCCAATACCAGTGATTTCCGGCCCCACCGGATGTTTTCGGAATACCAACCGGCACTTACGAGTACAGTGTCCCGGTCCATAGCGGCGATGACCGCGTGCTGAACCGTTGAATACTCGTCGGGCACTCGAAGCACAGTAGCGTGTGCGGAAACACAGAACAGGATCGGCAGACACAGATACCAGGCTCGCATTGAACAGAACGTCCCGAAGTTCGTCGCTTCTTTCATGATGTCCCCCTATGCAGTCTTAACAATCACGTGCAGGGCGGCGCTGCACGTGGTATACCATGAACCGACCTTTGCTACTTACATCCCGACAGGATACTGCATGCCCTCTTTCACTACAGCATCGCCGGGACTGCTGAGACTAAAGGAACAATTCCACCCCTGCAGATTGAAATCAAAGTCTTGGAACTTGACGTAAGTCGGACCACCTGCCGACGGGATTGCTCCCCGATGCCGATAGATGTCCGGACCCTCGTTGCTGAGGATCCTGATATTAAACCGAGCAGGCTCGTCAAAGGTCTCAGTCCGTACCCAACTGTTCACAGCCGTTAAACCAGCACCTGGATTCCACGAATCACCGATTTGCGCAGAAGCAATCGGGGTTGTGGCATCCAATTGGCACTCAAACTGCCATCCATGGGCGGTGACGGCAACCAACAGCAAAAGCAGCCCCCAACCCCAAAACATCATCTTGCGTGTCATGAGACACCTTCTAGATTCTTTGATGTGTATGCCGCCTGATGGCAATCTACTTGCGGGGGGGGGGCAGGTCAAGACCTTGAAATATAGTCTACCGTGAAACTAACTGACAAGAGTGGTTTCGTTATATTGTGTTCATATTAATCACCATAGAAAGACAATAAGGATTGTAATTGTCTACGCTATTCCGGTATTTTCTGCTTTGACTTTCAGCTTTTTACGTGTTTATCATCTCCCTGTCTCCGGGAGTTCTCGCTCGGCTCGCCCGCGCTCCATTCACTCCCGTTCGAACTCCTGTACCATGCATGATCCATTGATTTCATGCAATGTCAATGTTTATCATGGGTGGGCTTCGAGGGGAGCCATGACCCACAAAAGGCAATGCCGCCCTCTTTCACCACCATCACAGGCACTCATTTGCCTGCCGCGCAGTGGGTTCCGGCAGATTGCAGCATCAAGGCAAAGGAGTGTATCCATGCATGCTGAGTTTAATACCCCCGAACAACTGCGCCGATCGCTTGACCAGGCAAAGATTCGCGCGAAACGTCTCCTCAAACAGCTCCACCGGGATGATCCGTCGGAATCGCGGCGGGCTGCCGCACAATTCCACACGCTGAAACGATTCGCGAACCAAAGCGATGAAGAGATCCTGCACCGCTCTGACTCGATTCGCTTGAAAGATGCGCTGAACGTGATCGCCAGGCAGATCGGATTCCGTGACTGGACGCAGTTGAAACTGAGTTGGGAAGCGGATGCCGCGGCCCGAGAGGGCTTCGACAACGGTACTGGTCGTACGGACATCAACTTCCTCGAACACAGCCTGGGCGGGTTCCTTCACAACTGGTGGCATACCTACGAGGAAGCCAAACGGGATCTCACGGAAAACGGCGGCTACCTGTTGTGTTACAGGGAACAGTTTTTCATCGCAGACCGCGGGTTTATTCGAGCCTTCGGGCTTGATCCGGATGATCCGGATTGGGAGAAGATCGGCTTCGACTGGGTGCATCCGCTCGACCCAGCCGCGAAACAACGACTGCTTCACAAAGCGGAGCAAGTCCAATTGCAACGAAGGAGCAGAGAACAAGCCTCCTGACCCTGCCTGCTTGATCTGTTCAAACACTGAACCCGGCATCCTTTGCCGGGTTTTCTAGCCCGGATATTTCATGAATGGAGAGAACATTCTATTCTAAGAACTATATTAACAATAAGATAACATCACGACATGCCGTTTTTCTCCGGCACAGATTGTGTCCAGGCCTAACTCATTTTTTCATTCCCCTTCGGGCGGTCCCAACTGTGTCATCTGCTTTGTTCCGAAGGATTCGCGGTATTGCCATACAGCTTCATCCATCGCGCCTCACATCTGGCACAGTTTGAACTCGTGCAATATTCGGACTAACCCGGCTCTGCGTGAGTGTAGCCCGGTGTCGCTGACTCCGGGGAGGTAGCAGGTGCAGCCCGTGCTTGTGCACTTCAGGCGCAGTCGTTAACGCCGCGCAGGCTGTTCGACGGATGATCCATGTATCGAGGGGAGCAGGTCTCCTCCTCAGTCTCGCAGGAGGTGCCGTATGCATAACCCGGACGTCAGTCCGGGAATAGGATCGCTCAACCATCCACAAAAAGGGCAGGGCGGGCTGACAGGTTGGACTTTCCATCCTCACCAGGAAGATCCTGTTGGACCGAATCCAACTCTCCGAAAAGACCGAATCGCCGGCGCCCCGGTGCGGAACCCCGCCCGGGAACCTATCTTCCGGCGTGTGAGTAGCAAGCGATGAACATGTCTGTACGGAGCCGTGGAACAACACCAACCCGACGGGGGATCATGAACCAGGATCTGCAAGCTGTCACGGAACAGGTCAACCGTGCGAGCGGGCCGTTGCGCGCGCTCACCGAAGAGATCGGCAAGGTGCTGGTGGGGCAGCGTTACATGGTCGAAAGGTTGCTTGTCGGCCTGCTGGCGGACGGCCATGTGCTGCTGGAAGGCGTGCCCGGCCTGGCGAAAACCCTCGCGATTCGCAGCCTCGCCGATGCGGTCAATGTCTCGTTTCACCGCATCCAGTTCACACCCGACCTCTTGCCCGCCGACCTGGTGGGCACCCTGATCTACAACCAGTCCAAGGGCACCTTTGAAACCAAAAAGGGGCCGGTGTTCGCGAACTTTATCCTCGCCGATGAGATCAACCGTGCGCCCGCCAAGGTGCAGTCGGCACTGCTGGAATCCATGCAGGAGCGCCAGGTAACCCTCGGAGACGAGACCTACCCGCTCCCCGACCCGTTCCTCGTACTGGCCACTCAGAACCCGATCGAGCAGGCCGGCACCTACCCGCTGCCGGAAGCGCAAGTGGACCGATTCATGCTCAAGCTCAAAGTCGGCTATCCGAACCGTGACGAAGAGCGACGCATCCTGCGCATTCACAGCACCGATTCCGCCGAACAGATCAATGCCGTGCTGGAGCCGTCGCTCATCATCGAGGCGCGCGACGTGGTAAAGCGAATCTACCTGGACGAGAAGATCGAGAATTATATCCTCGACATTGTGTTTGCGACACGCGACCCGGAAAGCTACAAGCTGAAAATCGCGGTGAACGGCACGGAAACCCCGCTTCGGCCGATGATCTCCTACGGCGCCAGCCCGCGTGCGACGCTCTACCTCGCGCGTGCGGCGCGAGCGTGGGCATTTCTGCAGGGGCGTGCGTACGTGATCCCCGAGGATATCCGCGCGGTCGGCCATGATGTTCTGCGCCACCGTATCCTGCCGAGCTTCGAGGCCGAGGCGGAAGAATTGACCTCAGACGACCTGGTAAGGGCCGTGCTGCACGGCATCGAGGTGCCATGACGACTCGCGAGCTGATGCGCAAGGTGAGGCGGATCGAAATCCGCACCCGCGGCATCGTCTCCGAGATGTTCAGCGGCGAGTATTCCAGCGCGTTTCGCGGCCGCGGGATCGAATTCAGCGAGGTGCGGGAGTATGTCCCCGGCGATGATGTCCGTGCCATCGACTGGAATGTCTCCGCACGCGAAGGCAAGCCTTACATCAAGTTGTTCGAGGAAGAGCGCGAGCTGCTGGTGATGCTGCTGGTGGATGTGTCCGCCTCAGGCGATTTCGGGTCGGTGGCAATGCTGAAACGTGAACTGGCCGCCGAACTCGCCGCCGTGCTGGCGTTTTCCGCGCTGCGCAACCAGGACAAGGTCGGCCTGATCCTATTCAGCGACAAGGTGGAGACCTACATCCCCGCGAAGAAGGGGACGTCCCATGCCCTCCGCATGATCCGCGACTTGCTGGCGTTCAAGCCGGAAAGCCGCGGCACCGACCTCTCCGAAGCGCTGAACTACCTGTTGCATACCACACGCAAACGTGCGACCGTGTTCCTCGTGTCCGACTTCCAGCAGCCCGGTCCGTGGCAGGATGCCGCGCGGATTGTCGCGCGCAAGCATGACCTGATCGCACTGCACCTGGTCGATCCACGCGAACGTCTGTTGCCCCCCGGCGGTCTGCTGCCCGCGGAGGATCCTGAAACCGGGGACGTGGTCTGGCTGGACCTGGCGGACAAAGGGTTCAGACGACGCTACTTCCAGGCACGAGAGCAGCAGCGTGAAGAGGTCGCACGCTTCTGCGCACGCAGCAACATCGACCGTGTCGAAATCGACCTGGGCGAACCGGAACAGCCCTACCTGCGCCCGCTGCAGCGTTTCTTCAAGGCACGGGAGGCGAGACGGTGAGCGTGAAAGGGTTTCTCAGGAAAGAGCGGGTACGATTCCGAAGCCTGACCAACCGCTCGCCCGACTGCGCGGATGGCTCCTGCCCCGGTACACCTGCCGGCTTCAGTGTCTGCACGATTGTTCGATTTGTCAGCATCGCGCTGCTGCTGCTGTTGGCCTGGGCGGCACGGGGCGAAGTGGTCACAGACCTGTCCGCCGACAGCGCCCGCATCGGCGATGTCGTGCAGTGGCGTCTCACGGTACCCGGTGCGAATGAAGCCGATATCGTCTGGCCGCCGGTCACCGAACAGTTCGGCGATTTCTACGTCCTCGGCACAGATACGCTCAGTGAAAAGAAATCCGGCCGCTTCGGCGGACCGACGGTCGTCTACAGCCTTGCCGCGTACGACACCGGCATGGTCTCCACCGGCGATCTGGAGTTGTCCGGCCCGTCCGGGCTGGAAACCGTGAAGGCGGACAGTCTGCGTATTGTCAGCGTGCTCGAAGCGTCCACCGACACCACCATGGCCCCGCTGAAACCGCAGGAATCGCTGCCGGTGACCTTCATGGACGTGCTGCGCTGGTCGTGGCCGTACATCCTCGGCGCGGCGCTGCTCGCGCTGCTGTACTGGTGGTGGACCGAGTGGAAGAAACGACGGCGGAAGCGTGAGTCCGGCGAGGACGATGAGCCCGCGATCCCGCCCTACGAGGAGGCGATCGCCGCGCTCGACGCGCTGCAGCGTGACAATCCCTACGATCGCGGGGATGTTAAAGGCTATGTCGGCGCGCTGACCGAGGTGGTGAAGCGGCTGCTCGAACGCGCCCACCATGATCCGGTACTGGAAATGACCACCTACGAAGTCGATCTGTGGCTGGACAAGGGCCGTGCCGTGATTCAACGGGACGACTTGCTCGATCTGCTGCGCCGGGCCGACGCGATCAAGTTCGCAAAGATGACACTTGGTCCGTCCGACGCGGACGACCTCTTTGTCCAAACCAAGTCTCTCGTGGAAGCCTACCGCGATGTCCCGGCGGCGCGCGGTGTGGAGGAAGAGCCCGAAGCGACGGACGTCGAGGCGAGTACCGAGATAGCAGGGGACGAAGAGAAACAGGAGCGGATGCCGAAGGCACAGAGGTCCGACACCGCGGCGATGGACACGCGAGTAGAGGTCCAGACGGCAGAGGTCGATGGCGGGCAGACGAATGCCACCGCTCACAATCGTGTGGATGACCGCAGTTATCTTCCGCCGACGGAGCCGGGGATGCCGTCGGTGAAACCGGGTGTATCGTCCACCTCGGCGGGCAGGGACGCCCGCCCTGCACGAGATGAGGAAGCCGGCAGTACTCAGGAAAAGGAAGAGCGTGGATCGGAGGAAGGCGGCGACACTGAGACCGGCGAGACACGGGAGGAGCGGCGATGATCTGGGGAAGCCCGTGGCTGCTGCTCGTCGGCCTGCTTGTGCCGATCCTGCTTGTCGTCTACATCCTCCACGAACGACGTCCCCGGCCGACTGTTACCTTTCCCTCGGCTTCTGCTTTCAGCCGGCTGGCCCCGCGCTGGAAACGGTGGCTGCGTCATCTGCCCATCGTGTTGCGCCTGCTCGCGGTTGCCCTGCTTGTCGTTGCCCTGGCGAGACCCCGCGCGGTGTTTGAAGAGGAAAAGATCAAGACCGAGGGCATCGACATGGTGATCGCGCTGGACATCTCCACCAGCATGCTGGCGGAAGATCTGCAGCCGAAAAACCGTCTCGAAGCCGCGAAAAAGGTCGCAAACGAGTTTATCAGCGAGCGTACCTCGGACCGGATCGGCCTGGTCATGTTCGCGGGTGAAGCGTTCACCTGGTGCCCGCTGACGCTGGACTACAACGTGGTCACCAACCTGATGGACCAGGTCGAACCGGGCACGGTCAAGGACGGCACCGCCATCGGAAAGGCGATCGCCACCGGCGCCAATCGTCTCCGGTCCGGAGATGCCGAAAGCAAAGTCCTGATCCTGCTGACGGACGGTGTCAATAACGTCGATCAGCCTGACCCCCTGTCTGCGGCGCTCGCGGCGGGTGAACTCGGCATCAAAGTTTACACCATCGGGGTCGGGACACGCGGGATGGCACGGGCGCCGGTGCAGACCCGCTTCGGTATACGTTACCACAAGGTCAAAGTGGAAATCGATGAGGAACTGCTGCAGGAAGTCGCTCAACGCACCGGTGGACGGTATTTCCGTGCGACAAGCACTGACGCCCTGCGAGAAATCTACAAGCGCATCGATGAGATGGAAAAGACCGAAATTGATGTACAGCACCTGAGGCGCTACCGTGAGCTGTTCTACCCCTGGGCGCTGGCCGCGTTTATTCTGTTGGTACTTGAGCGTTTGCTGGTGCTGACACGACTGCGCAACCCGGCTTTGTAGCGGAGAGTGAGTGTGAGAGCTTTCACCCGGACATGGCCGGGAATCCCGACAGTATGGCAGGCGGTGCTGGTTGCACTTATGCCCGTTGTCGCCTTCGCACAATTGACCGGCTGGACACGGATCGACAGTCCGGTGCGTTCACCGCTGCACCAGGTGTGCTTTGTCAACGCGGCCGAGGGATTTGCACTGGCCGGCCATACCGGGCAGATGATCAATACACGAGACGGAGGGGAAACCTGGTACCTCGTCGGGCGAGCCGATTCGGTTGGTTTCGGTGCAATGCTGTTTCGAACCAATTACCTCGGCTGGATTGCCGGACCGCGGGGGAAACTGTTCCGGACGGAAACAGGCGGGCTGTCCTGGCAGAAGGTGCCCACACCGTCACGGACCTATCATTATTACGATCTGCTTTCTTACAAAAACGAGTTCCTCATCGCAGCCGGCACAACTCGTAGTTTCAGCCGGCGTAAACCGGTGCTTGAAATCTATGTCGATTCGCTCGAAGCCTGGAATGAGGTTGACGAAACCCTGCCCGGTTTTTCGGTGCATGACCTGGCGGAGGACAGCTCAGGAAACCTGTGGGCGGGCGGACGCGACCTGCTGCTGATGATCCCGCAGGACGGTTCAGCACCGCAAGTGATGTGGCGGGGAACCAGAGGTAAGTGCGGTACGATTGAGCATGTCTGCTTCAAGACCGCAAGAGAGGGATGGGCGGTGGGATCATGCGGGCTCATGCTGCACACCCTGGACGGAGGACGCAGCTGGACCGAACGTGAACCCGTTTCAACAAACCGTTTGCTGGAAATGGGATTTTCACACCCCGATGTCGGTTACCTTGCAGCGGAACGAACCGGAGAAGGGCCCACGCTGTTTCGCAGCCTGGACGGAGGCAAATCCTGGGATCCGTTGATCGGGGCGGGAGAGACCTCCTATTACGACATGGAAATCACACCGATCCGCATCATCCTTGTCAGCGGGGCGGGACACATTTACTTGCGTGAAAGGGAGGAAGACTACCGCATGCAGGGCGATGAGCCTCCTTCCGATATGGTGCGGGAGATCGAAGGGGAACTGCGGCCCGGGATGCTCATGCAAGAGAGGCCGCCTGGTATTGAGCCGGAAGAAACGCAACAACGGAGGCCGCTCGGACGATGATCCGATGGGGAGAACCACTCTACTTTTTACTGCTTCTCCTGCCGCTGCTGCTGCTCCTCGCGGAATGGCGACATCGCGGTGCCATGAAGCGTGCCCGGCAACGTTTCGCCGACGCCGGCCTGTGGGATCGTCTCGCGCCGGGACGGTCTCCGCTGCTGAGGCGGATGAAACGTGTCCTGTTCATCACCGCACTCGCCCTGCTCGCTGTCGGCCTGGCCAATCCGCGTATTGGAACACGCTGGGAGGAGGTTACACGCGAAGGCATCGACATCTATCTCCTCGTCGATGTCAGCCGATCGATGGACGTGCAGGACATACGCCCCACGCGGCTTGCGAAAACACGCTACGAACTGATCCGATTCCTGGAAGGCTTGAAAGGGGATCGTGTCGGGATCGTCCCCTTCGCCGGTACCGCTTATCCGCTGATGCCGCTCACACTTGATTATGCCGCCGCCGGTATGTTCATCAACCTCCTGGACACCGATCTGATCCCGAACCAGGGCACCGCGATCGGTGAAGCGATCGAGACGGCGTTGCAGTCCTTCTCGAAACCCGAAGACGAATCCACAGCACGTAACCGTGCGATGGTGCTGATTTCCGACGGTGAGGACCATGAGGGCGATGCCCTGTCGGCCGCACGTCGTGCGGCCGAACAGGGGGTGACGATCTTTACCGTAGGTATGGCACAAGCCAAAGGCGATCCGATCCCGAAGCTCGATGCGAGCGGCCAACAGGTCGGCTGGCTGACCGATGAAAACGACCGGCCCGTGACCAGCCGTCTCAACGAAGATCTGCTGCGCGACATCGCGACTACCACAGGCGGATCGTATTACCGCGCCTCGCAGGGGGGACAAGAGTTTCGATCCATCTATCGTACCTTGTTCGGGATGGATCGTGATGAGTTGGAAACACGACGCATCACGGGCTTCGAAGACCGATTCCAGCCGCTGCTCGGCGCCGCCCTGCTGCTGCTGGCGATGGAAGCCGGGCTGCCTGCAGGAAGGAGACGACAGTCATGAAATCCGTTCGGCTGCTTCTCTATCTTATCAGTTTGATCGCTATGGTTTCAACAGCCATACCGGCCTTCTCCCAGAGCGCCCATGAACTGGTGAAAGAGGGCAACCAGAAGCTGGACAAAGGCGAGTTGAACGAAGCCCTCACACGGTACATTGAGGCGAAATCGACTCGTGACTCGCTTCGCGCGGAGATTCCCTATAACATTGCCGGAGTCTATGCACGGCGGGGTCAGCAGGGGGACGCCCTCCTTGCCGATTCGCTGCTGAAAAACCTGGGCGAGGAAGCACGTGAAGAGTTGCGTGCGAAAGCGGCCTACAACCGCGGTACCGCGCTCGCCGATGCCGGTATGTACGACAAAGCGATCCCGGCG
>WJJA01000480.1 GCA_014729955.1 bacterium | reverse complement strand
GCCTGGGAGTGCGGGTCTATTATGACAATGGGATCTTTTCGAGCGTGGACATGAGGAAACTGGAGAAGGTCGGTCGAAATACGTATGAGACCCACAATTTCGAGGCGGCTGTGAATAAACTGACCATCGACCTGGAAGTCGGGATGGGATCAGCGGACGTGTCCTGGCGCTGAATCGTCTCCCCGGGAGTTTGGTTTCCTTAACTCCTCTTGAACCGGTACCATACACAGTCTATATTCGAAGTGCTGTCGGCTTGCGCAGTCCGGGTAATCGGCCCCCCACGGTTACACTAGTCGCGCATTCCGGCAGCATTTTTTCTCCCGACCTGTTCAGTCTTTTCCATCCGAATCAATCCCCGTTTCATATGGAATACCGGTGTACAGAAAATGCCCTCCGCCTGTTCGGGCACCTCTGGAAGGTTCCTACTTGCGAAGGGCAAAAATCACACGACTAACCACATGCTTCTATAGCATACGCAGGTTTTGAACGGGGAGTCAAGAGCTCTTCAATTCGCTGATCTTGTAGTCCTGCCCTTTCCAGCGGACTGACTTCCGAAGAGTCAGTGTGACAATGAGCCAGTGGTTCAACCACCATTGATACACCTCATGCACTAACAGCTCGCGAAGGAGCAGGGGGTTGGTCATCCCGCCGCCGACGGTGCGTACGATGGTCATGCTTGCCAGAGTAGTCATAAGAAACGCCGGTCCCCCGGCGAGAGGATCGGCGACCATCCACCAGAACAGCAGGACTCTCGTGGAAAAGACAACGAGATAACTGAAATAATGGACCGGATTAAACGACCACGTGGCTGTCGCCCAGCGCTGTTTCTGGCGCAACAGGCCGTAAATGTTGTTCTGCGGGATGGTTTGGATACAAGCATCTCGCCCCGCATGCACCGCGAGGTGTTTTTTTGTCCTGTGCACCATTCGATTCACCATCGCGAAGTCTTCAATCAACGACGGTGCAATGGCACGATACCCTCCCACCAGTTTGTAGGCAGAGGTGCGAAACCCCATGTTGTTGCCGGAGCAGAAGGCGGGGCGAAACGCAGGCCGTAACCATGCCAGGGGTGCACGAGGGTTTTTGCCGTTGTTGTCGAGTTTCGCTGCCAGACCTGTGAGGCCGGCCAGAGAACCCAGGAAGAAGCGGTGGTCGACATGCTGAAGACGAGTGATCCAACGGGGATCGTCTCCATATTCAACAGTGTCCACCATACCTCCTACCGCGACGACATGCTCGGTGAACCTCGAAACCATGCTCCCGACCCAGCTCTCAGGGACAAACACATCGGCGTCGGTATGCAATACGATTTCCGTATCAACGACCTGCATACCGGCTTCCAGGGCCTGTGCCTTGCCGACCAGTTCATCGTCCGGTTCGGTGACATGGAGCACTGTCGTACGGATATCCATGCCGTCGGCGAACGTTTCCATGATCTCGCCGGTCCGGTCCGTCGACATATGATTGACGAGAATGAGGTGCATTTTACTTTGGGGATAAGACTGCCCCGCGATTGACATCAGGCAATTGAAGATGTGCTTTTCTTCATCCCTGGCGCAGACCATGATGCTGACGTCCGGAGTGTCCTCAGTGGTGTCCCACCGGTGTTTGATTCCCCACGCGATGAGCAGCAGGAAGCAGGCGCAAAAAAAACCGATGAAAATGGCTGCACTCATCTGATCTTCTCCAGGAGTGTCCTGAAATCTGCAAGTTCCAAATTCATTTCCCGAGCTGTCTCTGCCAGACAGTGCAACAGTCCGGGCAGAGTTGAGCTGTTTCGGCCGTGATCATGCAGCAGAAGCAGATCTCCGCCTCGCAACGCGCCCTGAAGAGTGTGCCTTTCTTGATCGACCTCGAAAGTCTGTGACCAGTCGCGAAAGTGCATACGCCAGAGAACCATCAATCCCTGGTGTTGTCGGATCCATCGAAGAGCGTATGGGGAAAACCGTCCATACGGTGGACGGTACAGACGCGGAGATGAACTGAGGTTGTATAACAAGCCTTGCGGCAGGAGATCGGGATCGATTTCGCTTCTGTATCGTTGCGGGAAGATCCAGGGTTCATGCGACCAGCCGTGGTAGCCGAGACTGTGGCCGTCACGGGCGAGCCGTTCTACAACGGTCGGAAAGTGAATGCAGCGATCTCCTCGTAGAAAAAAGGCCGCCCTCACATTCAGCTCACGGAGAACGTCGGCGACACGCATTGTGGATCTCGGGTTCGGGCCGTCGTCAAAACTGAGATAGACACGGTTCGACGGTTGCGTTTCCCCCCACAGCACACCGGGGAGAAGCCGTTCCAGCCATGCGGGTGTACGGTAAAACATGGCTTTGTGTCGCACGGTGTCTTTCAAGGGCTATTTCCGCCGTTTGGTAAAATCCTGGCTTTTCCAGTTGAATTTGAAGAACTGTCCTTTTAAGCCTGCAAACACACCAAAATAGGTGTGAAGAACCGTTGTCAGCATGTATTTGTTAAGATTGATCGGTTCGTTGAGCCGTTTTGCGCCCGTCTTCATGACGGTCGGTTCGAGAAACAGACGACCTGAGAAGAGAACCAATGGAGTGAGTGGATGGAGGAGCCCGAAAAGCGCAAGCGGCAGGGCAAGAAACAACGACAGATAGTACAGGGATATCCCGACAACAAGGGTGCGAAGAAAGTCCGGGTAATAAAAGTTTTTGGAACTCCAGCGTGCCCGTTGATTGATCCACTGATAGCCGTAATCCACCGGTCTGCTGAAAACCCAGCCTTCGCGACGTTCAACGAAGACGACCTTTCCAGCTACCGCGGCGACATCCTGCAGCATGAATACATCATCGCCCGATACGGTCTTGTCATTTGAAGCGTACCCGCGAACCTTCTCGAAGGCGCTGCGCCGCACAGCAAGGTTACTGCCGTGGGCATTCATAACATGCCCGGCGCCGATGCAGCCCGCTGCAAAGATCGAATAGCTAAGATGTTCAAGGCTTTCGTATTCAGACCACCACGGTTGCGGTTGATCGGATTGACGGACGAAACGGCTTACGCCCGTCGCCCCCTGCACCTCTTCATCTACAAACGGCGAGACCAGCGCCCGCAGCCAGGATTTTCCCATCCAGCAGTCGGCATCCGTGGTTACAATAACGTCGCCGTGGGAGGCGGCTATACCCTTGCTGAGAGCGAATTTCTTCGGCGCGCGTGATGTGTTTTCCCCATCCCTGATACGAAGGATTTCGATACGGGCGTCTCGTTTCATCCACTCCCGTACAAGCGCACCAGTGGTATCCTTTGAACGATCATCCACGACGATGATTTTGTATCTATCACGAGGGTAGTCCTGCTTTGCCAGGCATTCCAACAGGTAGCCGATTCCTTTCTCTTCGTCGCGGGCGGCTACGACAACGGATACCGTCGGGAGCAAGTCGTCGTTTTGTTCAAACCGTGAACGAGGCATGAACGCTAACCCGACCTTCATGATGATCAGGAGAACGCTGTACATCAGAAATCCGATCCAGGCGGCCAGGTAGAAAAGGATCACGCAGCGCTACTCCTCTCTTGCGACTGAGAATCATTCCGAAAGGAAGGGCGTTGGAACATCAGGTAAACGGCACCGAGAATCGCAGGCAGGAGGACATTCACAGCAAACAGAAGCAGTGAAGCACTGAAGGCAACCGCATCGCTGACACCATACCCGGCATAGAAAGAGACAGCCGCAAACTCTCCGATCCCCAGGCTGCCAAGTGTGATCGGCAGGACAGACTTGACGAAGAGGGTCGCTGCGTATGTATGCGCTGCCGGCAGCCAGTCTACCGGTACAAACGCGCGGGTGATCAGGAAAAACTGCGTCAGAATTATACCCAGTTGCACGATGGTTACCAGGAAAGCGTTCGCCAGGTGGCGCCAGGCCAGATCCTCATAGACTCGAAGCGCTTCAAGGATACGTTTTCTTCTGCCGAAAAGCAACTGCACGGAAAGCATGACGACTTTCAACGGCTTGGGATTGCTGATGAACAGAAGGTAGAGAATCACCGGTACGAAAGAGAACACCCAGGCGCCTGTATGAAGATGGGGTGGAAGAAATGCTTCAATACCCGGCAGGCTCAGCAATAGCAGCGGTCCGGACGCCATAATGAG
>WJJA01000479.1 GCA_014729955.1 bacterium | reverse complement strand
GTGTAGTAGTAGGTGGTAAACGGGTAAAGTTCAAATTCATCCGTATAGGTCGTTGCCGTGCCGGCGACGGTATCGAGCAGAGCAAACGGTCCCTCTTCAAAGAAGCCCCGGTAGACGTAGTATTCATCCACGTCGTCCAGTTCACCCGGACCCCCGCCGGGGTGTTCAATGAAACGACTCGGCACCAGCTCGATCACCTCATCGCCCGTCGCAAGAGGGGCATCACCGACCGCACGAAGGGCATCGAGATCGTCACGTCCGCGCCTCAAGGCCGGTCCCGGGGTGGCGGGTTCATCCCACGCAAGGTCGATGGCGGTTTCGCCGCCCATTGCGACAAAGTTGCCGGGCGGATCGATGTCTGTGACTTCATTCAGATCGAGCGATTCCGCCAGGAATGTGGTGTCGCCTTCCGCAACCGTGACGCCGGTCGCCTGTGTGCGCTGATAACCCGGTTCGTGCACCTGTATCGTGTAGGTGCCGGGTTCGATATGGCGAATCAGGAACTGCCCGCTCGGGTCGGTCAGTGCCGAACGATTCTCCCCCACCGCTTCGATGCGAATACCTTCCGCTGCGGGCGACACAAGGCCGCTGACAAACCCGCCCTCAAGGTCGATTTCACAGGCGAACAGTTCGCCGCCGTTGCCGAATTGTCGAGCATGCACACCCTTGCCGCCGACAATCATCCAGCGCCCGTCGTAGCTCAGGTCCAGCGCGTTCGGAGAACCGGCATGTTCAATGTCGAAAAAATGCTCCGACGAGGAAGTTTCCCACACACGAATATCCGAACCAGTGGCCGGAGAAAGCGGACCCCATGAAATGCCGGCCAGCACCAACCCGTCGTCAGAAAGCTTCACATCCTCTACCAGGTCGTACATCGTGTCCGACGTCCAGCGCGGCACCGGGCCCAACCATGTGTCGAACACCATGATGTAGCCGTTGTAGGGATTGCCGCCGAACTGCAGAGAACCCGCCGCGATCACGGAACCGTCGGCTGAAACGTCCACGCAGCGCACCCAGTTGCTCGTGCCGCCGCGGAAACGGTAGGTCCACAACTCCACCGGGTCGGAGTCGAGATCAGGACGACCGTACACCGTCATCACACCGCTGTTGGACGGTGCGACGATCACACGGGCGTTCATAGACATGCGCGCTTCACCTTCCGTGTTCGACACATCGGCGTCCCACACGACCTCTTCGTTCATCACATCATACAGGTACATGTGATAACGACCTGTGGCAAGCACGAAATTGCCGGACGGGTCGATGTCCAGCCCGATCCAGCTGTTCGCTTCATCGACATGCGCGGCGAATGTCTGGATGACAGACCCGTCGTCGGGATCGAGGTGATACATCCGCACCGAATCAGCACGTGCATTGCCGAGCACATAGACCGCATCGCCGAAGCGATCGGTGATCACATCGGAGATGTTTTCATCGAAGGTTGTCGACCAGACTTCATTGAAATCATCCACCGGGTCGAGATGGTAAAGCGTCGTGGTGGTGGAGTAATACAGATGGTAGCCGAGTTCGTCCATCGCCAGATGTTGCGGATCGGTACCGTTCTGTACGTAGAGTTCGTTGCCCTCCTCATCGAAGACAATCAGCCGCTGGTTGTTGAGGTAAGAGATCGCCGCCCACAGGCTGCCGTCCACCGTGACCGCGACATCATTGAAAATCCCGGTGGGTTCGGTACCGGTGAAAAGCGTTGTGCCTGTCTGGTCGAGCCCTGAATGGTTCGGCACAAACGGAACCGGCGCACTGTTCTGTTGCGGAAGTTCGACGGTTGATCCGAATGAATCGTATGTGACCGAGCGTGTGACGGCCCCCCGGTCGGAAGCTTGTTGGCGGTGCACGGTTTCATTCACCGGCGCGCCCTGTAAGGCAGTACTCAGCATAAGCAACAGGAAAACAGGCAGAACCAAGCGTTTCATGGCAGGCTTCCTTTCGTCTGCATTCGATTTCCACGCCCCACTAGAGGGATTCCAGTATAAGGTAGGTTACACGTTGCTGAAAGCAAGTGCTCGCGCTCAATTCGCGAAGATCGGAGCGGTTCCGCTCGCTTTGACCTGTAGCGCGACGCCACATGCCTGCAAAATGGTACAACAGGGAGGGATTGCATCGATTCAATGCCCTCGCCCCGGCGAAACACGGAGCGATACAGCTCAGACCATCTAATTCTGGGAAAGAGCCGTGATTCGACCTTCAAGGCGGGGTGCAAGTGTGCCGTGATCAAGGGCATATTCACGCAATGCTTCGACGTCTTTCATACCCTCTTTCGGGGCAACCAGCAATTCGCCGGTAGAAAACATATCGAAGCCGTCACCGCCGGTATAGAGATAGCTTGGCAGGGCGATGGTGTACATCTTCTCCAGATTGATCGGCTCACCGTCTCGTGTCACGCTGACAATGCGGTCTCCGCGTGATCGACCCGGATCATAGGTATACTGGATGCCTGATACCTGCAGGAAACGCCCTTCGCGGTCTTCCACCTTGGCGACGCCGTGTTCCAGCGCGTCGATCACAGCAGCGCCGGGCAAGCGTACCTTGACCACGGTATTGCCGAACGGCAGCAGGGCGAGCAGGTCGCGCATGGTAAGCACGCCGGCATTGATGTTGGACCGGATGCCCCCGCCCTGGATCAGGCCGATCTCCGCCTGCACCTGGTCACGAAATGCATCGGCAATCACATTGCCCGCAGTGGTTTCACCCCAGCGAGCGCGGTTGTTGGTATACATACCGGTGCTGAGATCGGTCTCCAGTGTGGCCACCGGACGAGCCAGCTCCACCTCCAGGCGTTCCATGTATCGCTTCTCCAGGCCCGTCAGTTCAGGGTCGGCGGGGGTGGATGCATCGATGGGGATCGCAGACGTCTGCAGCCTTCGATCGTTTTCTTCGAATGTAATGTCCAATCGTGCCAGGCTCGCGATGTTGCCACCCGGCGTGAGGATCGGACGATCGCCCACAAAATGCACCGCCGTGCGGTTTTCATACCGTTCTTCTGAATAAATTGCGTCGATGGCCGGATAGGTCAAGAGCAACCGCTCGTTCACTTCCAGGCGTGTCTGGGTCATCGCGATGAGGATATCCGCACGCCCCTCCAGCGCGTCAATGGACCGACCGGCGGCTTCGAGCAGATTCTCTTGCACCACGATCCCTTCCTGCTTGGTGGTGTGCATATCATCGGTCAAACCGATCAGACCGATGCGCAGGCTGCCATGCTCAAGGACCAGCGTGCGCGGGAGCTGATGGAAGGGGGAACCGTCGGATTCGGTCAGGTTGCCGGTAAACCAGGGGAAGTTCGAAGCCTCGACCAACTCACGGGTGTTCTCGGCGCCGAAGTCAAAATCATGCTGGCCGAAGGTCGCGGCATCCACCCCGATACGGTTCAGCGCTTCCACCACCGGAAAGCCGTGAAAGACCGCGCCGAAAAGCACGCCCCCCGCCAGATCACCGCCGAACAGCAGCTTTGCATCGGGATGCTTTGCACGCACGCTGTCGACCGTTGCTTTGAGACGAGCCACTCCCCCCCGCTCGCCCATTTCGTCCACAACAGGCGCTACTTCATGGGCATCGTTGAAGTAGAGCAGCACCACCTGCTCGGCATGCGACATACCCGCTGCAAGAAACAACGAAAGCGCGGTTGCAAGACATCGTATATGGAAACGCAACAAGGAAACTCCTACCTGAAAAAAACGGTAGCGAACCAACAGAAAGATGAAGACGGTCTCAACAGGTACACTCTCCGGCGAAGAGGCCGGATTCGACTGGAATCGTACGGCAGACCGTCCTATCTTGAACCGAGGGAAAAAGAAACGCAGGTTTGTTCAGAGAATGCAAGAGTCTTCGCAACCCGGCCGCATGTTTGGAGACCGGGCGATGTTGGATAACCTTTGATTGAAAACCGGAGTTCGACTGTGGACTGGATCTGGGAAATCGGACCCGCCGCCGTGGCCATCCTCCTGATGGGCGCTTCCTATCTTGTACAGCCGTATCGCATCGACCATCGCGGAGCTCATGACGAGTTTCGCCCCCACCCTCTCTACCGGGGATTGCTGATCAGCGGTTCGGTGCTGTTCCTGGGCTATCTTATCTACGAAATCGTCGCTCAGGCGCGTGTCGATGACCCGGATCTGTTCACCCTGCTGATCATGGCCTACCTGGTGTACCTGGTGGGGCGTGTGCTGGTGCTAGGGCTTTGGAAGCCGACAGTACGCTTTGATCACGGCGCCCGCGCGATCTTTCGCAAAGATCAGATGTTTCTGAATTACGCTGAAATCGACCGCCTGGAACTGAGAAGGATTCGCAGATGGGGCAGCAAACGACTGGCGGTAATTGCGAAACTGCGCGAAGGGGAAGAACGGGAAGTAATCTCGAGCGAAACACGCTACAACTGGTTTCGTGAACGGATTCGTGAATCCGCTCAACAGGCGGGATTGACGATCTCAGGTGAACAGAACCCCGACTCCAAGACCAACAAGGACGCGTAAGCGAAGGATAACCCGGAAAGGAAACACCGAACGTGCCCGCAAGTTTGCCACCGGCGGTAATGGAGCTGCAGACCGAACTGTCCCGTATGCCCGGCATCGGGAAGAAGTCTGCATTGCGCATGGCCCTGTACCTTTTGAAATCCGACACGGAAGAGGTGAAGCGCCTGGCGCAAGCCGTGATCAATGTGAAGGAAAAGGTGAAGGTCTGTTCGATCTGCGGGTTCCTCTCCGACCGCGACCCCTGCCCGATTTGCACCGACCCGAAACGTGACGCCTCCACGGTCCTGGTCGTGGAAGAGCCGGGCGATGTGATCGCACTCGAGCGCGGCGGGATCTTTCGCGGCAAGTACCATGTGCTGGGTGGCGTGCTGGCGCCGCTGGACGGTGTCGGACCGGAAGATTTGCGGATCCGCGAGCTGGACAAGAGGATCAGCGACGAACCGATCGAGGAACTGGTCGTCGCCACCAACCCGACCCCGGAAGGCGAACAGACTGCGATGTACCTCTCGAAACTCTTTGGACAGCGTGTCAAGGTGTCACGCATCGCTCGCGGCATACCCGTCGGTTCCGACCTCGAACATGCCGACGATCTTACCCTCGTACGCGCCTTTGAAGGACGGTCGAAGTTGTGATGTGATCGATCGCCGCTCTTTCACGGACAAATCCGGCGCCAGGCAGGCACGGCGGCCTGCCCCATTCGGTGTAAGACAGGTTGCCCCAACATTGGCTCGAGTTTATTAGAAGCGGTGGAATGAATCGCCTGCGTCGCCAGGCAGGCACGGAGGCCTGCCCCACTCGGTATATGGATTCTCGTTCTCAACAGCCTCCCCGGCGTCAACGACGCCGGGATCCTATTTCACCAGCACAATCCGTTGTGTGCGGCTTCCCAATGTCCGTGACGACAGCCGTGCCATGTACACCCCGGTCGCCAGCCCCTGCCCGTTGAAGGGGAAGTGGTATGTGCCCGCGGTGTAGATC
>WJJA01000478.1 GCA_014729955.1 bacterium | reverse complement strand
TTGAACACGTGGATGTTGACAGTCCTTCTGCCGCTGGAGCAACCCATTCGCGGTCGTGAAGCGGTAATGGGGGCACGTATCAACCTGAAGAGTTTTATTGAAGCCCTCGAAGCCCATCCTTTCAACCGCTCCGGTGAAATCACACTTGTCAATGCGGACGGCGAAAAGTTGTTCGTGAACGAACAGCCAGAAGGATTCAACTCCTGGCCGGTTGTCGAAGCCGCGTTGAATCGGCTGCAATCGGAAACTCGTTCCAAGGTGGTCAGTGCGTTTGATCGTCCGGACGGCGAAACGATGCTTGCCGCGCTGGACTTTCCCCTGAGTGTGAACTGGGCGGTGATTGTAGAGGAAAACGTTAAAAATGCCTACATCGCGATCACTCGGATGATCCAGAATCTCTTTTTCTGGATCGGCGGCGGGCTTCTTGTGGCGATCGCGGCGGGCATTATGGGCGCTCAAACACTAAGCCGTCCCATTCTGGAGATCACACGTGTCGCCTCCTCGGTCGGCAAGGGCAACCTCGAGACCGAGGTGCAGAAATGGGTGCTGAAGAGCCGGGACGAGATCGGCGACCTGGGTCGACGCATGAACGACATGATCGAGGGCCTGAGGGAACGTCTCCACCTGACCAAGTTTGTATCGGAATCGACCGTGGATGCGATACGGCGCGGTCGCGGCGCCGGGATCAAGCTCGGCGGGGAGCGACGTGAGATCACGGTCTTCTTCTCCGACATCCGCGGATTCACTGCGTTTTCGGAGAAGGTGGAGCCTGAAGTGGTCATCGACATGCTCAATACCTACTTGAGTGTGCAGGCGGAACTGGTGCGGAAGCATCACGGGGACGTCGACAAGTATGTCGGCGACGAGCTGGTCGCGGTGTTCCAGGGCCGGCGCATGGTGATGGATGCGGTTCGTTGCGCGGTGGACATCCAGGAGAAAATGGGCGGACTGAACGCCGAACATCCGGAATGGAATATCGGGATCGGCATCGGCATTAACACCGGACCGATGATTCTTGGCGCCATGGGCAGTGAGGACCGGATGGACTATACCATCCTCGGCGACAATGTCAACCTCGGCGCGAGACTGTGTTCCCACGCCAGGCGCGAACAGATCCTCATTTCTCCGAATACCTATGAATATCTGAAAGAGGTTCCTCATGTCGAGCTGGAAGCTCTCGAACCGATCAAGGTGAAGGGCAAGGAACAGCCGATTCAGATCTACAATGTGACCTCATTGAAGATGGAAGCGCGCATGCAACCCGCCGAGGACAGGAAAAGCGCATCGTCATAGCATGGGTTAAGAAGCAGAGTGCAACAGGGAGTACGGAACGCTGCATATTTTTCGTTCATTCAGGATTTCCGTTCTAGTCGCTTGTCTGCTGCTCGTCGGATGTCTCATGCCGAAAGCGTTGCACGCCCAGGATGTGACCATTACGGTGCAGCCGGGACAGACCTTGCGCGATCTTGCTGCCGAACACCTCGGCGACCCGAACCTGTGGCGTGAGATCCTGAGCGCGAACAACTTCGATTCCCCGGCCGATGTGAAGAAAGGGATGCGCATCGTCATTCCGACCGGCATGGTGAACCGCGCGACCCGATCCATTGAACGAACCACGGATCTGCTCGACCAGGCGACAATGAACGGCGCGCGTCTGTTTGCTCCGGACGTGTTCAAGCAGGCTCATCAGACCAACGAACAGGCGCAGAGTGCACGTCTGGAAGGTGACTGGCAGCGTGCGCAGGAATTGGCTCTGCAGGCCGGCGCCCTGGCGCAGCAGGCGCTGGATATTTGTCGCGAAAACCAGAATGTGCCCGCCCAGGCGGTGCTGAATTACCGTTCCGGGATCGTGCAGGCGCGGGGCCTGGAATCCCGTGCCTGGGCCAACGCCCCCCTGCACCAGGTTCTGCTTGAGGGCGAACGGGTGCGTACACTGTCCGACTCGTACGCCGGCATTTTCTTTCGTGATGAAAGCCGTATCCGCCTGGAAGAAAACTCCCTCGCCGTGATCGAAAAGATGCGCTACAACAAGCTGGATCAATCCGAAGAATCGTCGGTCAGCCTGCTGCAGGGAGATATCTTCGCCTTCCTTGGCGGAGGACGTGACAGTGAAAACTTCGACCTCGCGATCGAAGGTATGCAGACCAGGGTGAACTCTCAAAACTTCTGGGTCAGCAAGGACGAAGAATCGACCAAGTTCGCGAATTACGACGGCGAGATCAGTGTGACCGCTGCCGGGCAAACGGTTACCATGGGACAAAACCAGGGGTCGATTGTACGCAGGGGGCGTGCCGAATTGATCAGCAGGCTGCTGCCCAAACCCCGGCTCATCTCACCTCCCGCCTTCCAGCGCAATTCAGGCAATCAGCTCGCCCTGGCCTGGAAACCGATTGATGAGGCACGGGCCTATTGGCTCGAGATCGCGCACGACAAGAACTTCCGTCATATGTACTACAACCGACGCAGCTACAGGGATACGGAGTTTGATCGCAATGGTGTTCCCCGGCAGCTGTATTACTGGCGTGTTTCCGCAATCGACAAGCACGGCATCCCCGGCCCTAAAAGCGAGGTTCGTCTGGTCGCGATGCTCGACGATCAGATCCCGCCCTACCTGTTGGTGATGGAGCCGAAGCAGAATTCCGTGCATCGCAGTTCGCAGGTCACGGTGCGGGGAGAAACTGAAACGCATGCGACGCTGCTGTTCGAAGGCGATACAGTGAAGGTAGGCCCGAACGGCTCCTTCCAGCTTGGTGTGGAGTTGGCAGAGGGCGAAAATGCCTTCGAGCTTTCGGCGTTCGACCTCGCCGGCAATGAGTCGAAACAGTCGCTGAAGCTGATCCATCTGCCGGATGAACGGATCGCCGGGGTCGCCTATGACTCCTCCCTGGCGCAAACAGCCGAAAATCACTTTCTCGTCCAGCCGGGCGGCTTCACATTGAGCGGCCTGACACAGCCGGGCAGTCGTGTGTACCTGCGTTCGGGCAAAGGAGGCTACGAAGCGTCCACCATCGCCGGCAAAAACGGGCGTTTCCAGCTGAGTGTGCCGTTGTTGAACAACCGCGAGGAATTTACCCTGCAGGAGATCAGCCCCTCCGGTGTGTCGTCGGACAAGCAGATTGTGGTCGAAGTGGATGACAGTCGGCCGGTGATCGAGTTCGATCCGGTACTGCCGTTTTTCTCCGTGGAAAAGCAGATCCGCCTGCGCGGCAAGCTGCTGGAAGGCAGTCGCCTGGTTTTGAACGGACAAGCACTGGAGCTGAACGAGGAGGGGTGGTTCGATACACGGGTGGAACTGAACCCGGGGCGAAACGCTTTGGTGTTTGAAGCGCGCGACCGGGTCAAGAACATCGCCCTGCTCCAACGAGATGTGGTGTATGACGGTTCCCCGCCTCGTTTGGGGCAGATCAGTGTTTCACCACGTATGGCGACCGGGGGCAGTCGTGTGGAGATTTCGGTTGCCGCCTCGGACCAATCAGGGCTGATGCGTGCAGCACGGTACCGGATTAAGGTGGGCGACACCGAACATGACGGGTATCTGGTCCTGGAAGACGGAACAGGCGCGTACAAGGGTGCGCTTACCGTTCCGAAGGAAAGCGGCGGTCGTGTCGAGCTGACGGAAGTGATCCTCGAGGACTACTTCGGAAACAAGAAGGCGTATAAACCGTAAGGCTGTCTCTTCAGGGGCGTCGTGTATTCGATATCCGCGCTACCGGAACTGTTTCACATGGGGTCGGAGCACCCTCTATCCCCCACTGCAGAACCGTCCACCCATGAACCCGAATACGTCATGAATGGCGAAAACAGCCTTTTCTAAAGACTTTTGAATATGAAAAGATACCCGGTTGTACGGTTCTTCTCCGGCACAGTCTGTATCCCGGCCAAGCCCTTGGTTCATTCTCCCTTCGGACCCCGGTATGTCATCTGCCCGGTTGCAAAGGATTCACGGTTTCGCAATTCTGCTTCATCCTGTGCGCCTCATATACGATATATCTTAAATACTGGAAACAATCAGGTTAAAGAACAAGCGGCCGTTCCCTCCCTTCGATCAGGAACCGCCGCAGAACATGCATGTTTATTCCAAAGTTCAGAGATTCGGATCGATATGCAGCCCGAGCTCTTCCAGTCCGATCAGCTTCCGCACACGACCGGAATAGGTACGGGAAGGTTCTACCAGGCCCAGTTTCTGCCACTTCTGCCACCAGCTCACCACCGTTCGCTGTGTAACCTGCTTGTTAATATGCTTCTCAATATCACGCGAGGAGCGAAGTCCGTCGGACAGCTCATACACTCTCCGCTCGATCTGCTTCGTCAGGTGGACTTCGATTAATTCGCGTGCCATACGGTGAGCGAGAAAATGCACCAGACGCTGCGTCTCGTGCTGTGTCTCGAGGATTTCCCGCAAGAGGTGCTCAGACGACCCGGCCATGTCAGCCTCCTGAAGCTTCCGTTTTCAACGGCTAACCTAGAACGATCTTACAGGAAAGTCAAGAGTTAGCGATGAGAAAAATGTCGGAATAAGAAGTCGGAGCCGTTCGGTGGGAGGTGCAAAGCAAGCCTATCTGTGGCTTTCGCCCGCCGCGCATCGAACACTTATGGTTCTAACTTCGCAGTTCCATGGAAGGACCGAGATCCGCTGTACATGACGCGCGGGGAGACCGGTCTCTACCCTAAGCCCCTTGGTATGTGTATCTTACCGTCCTGCGGAAACCTGCCACTACGGGGAGCCATCGTGAACAAATCCACCTCCGAGTTGACCCTTCGGGCGGTCCTCTCAGGCCTTTTTGTCGGCTGCCTGATCGCAGCCTCGAACGTTACCATCGGTTTGAAGATCGGCTGGACCTTCGGCGCCTCCATCACCGCCGCTGTGATCAGCTTCGCGCTTCTCAAGGGCGTGATTCGGCCCAAGCGTGAGTACACCGCGCAGGAGAACCTGATCTCGGCGACCGCCGGTTCTTCTTCGGCGACCATGGCTTCCGCCGGCGGGTTTGTCGCTGCCATTCCCGCGCTGGAAATGATTCGCGCGATGAAGGGCATGGAGCCGCTCAGCTTCTGGGCGCTGGTGATCTGGGCGATCAGCGTGGCGTTTCTCGGGGTGCACTTCGCGGTGCCGTTGCGACGTCAGATGATTGTCACCGAGAAACTGCGCTACCCGACCGGGCTTGCATGCGGCGAAACCATCAAGGCGATGTACGCGTCCGGCGCTGAGGCGATGAAAAAGACCAAGGTGCTGCTTTACGGCGCCCTGTTCGCGGCGTTGGTGAAGATCCTGTTCCTGATCGAACCGCTTGGTCTGGCACCGCTCGAAGATATCAGTTTCAACGATTTCGGACTGTGGGGTGTGGCGGTGATGGGCATTCCGCTCTACCAGCTTCACCTAGGCATCAACATTTCCCCGATGATGCTCGGCGCCGGCATCCTGATCGGCCCCAAGGTCGGGTGGAGCCTGTTCGCCGGTGCGATCATCGCCTGGGGTGTGCTTACACCGACTCTGATTGACCGGGGTGTGGTGGAAGTCGCGCCCGACCTGGCGAATGTGCGCTCCTCCCTGCTCGCACGTGATGTCGGCAACAGCAAGGCGGAGACATTGCTGAAACGTGCAACGGAGGGTGCACTCACACGCACGGAAAAACTGGCTGCCGCACGACCGGATATGACCGAGGCTGATATCCTCGCTGAATATGCACGCGCCGACATCATCTCCGCGCTGGACGCCGAGGCGGAGCAGTGGGCGCAGCAGGCGCAGGCTGGAGGGTTGGCAGGCACCTCACCCGAGTTCGACCCGATCATTCAGCCGCACCTGCACACCGCGAAATACATGCTCGAGCAGGCCGGTGCTCCGGTGGAACAGTATCAGCAGCTGGAACAATGGGCGGACGAGCAGAAGTATGTGCGCCCCCTGGAGCATCTCGGATTCGCGGCACAGTCGAAGATCGTACGTGCGGCGATGCCGGCGAAATCGCCCACGGAAGAGGGGCTGCGCTCGATCGCGAAGCCGTACGAGGACGCTGCGGTGTGGTTGACCTATGCCGGCGCTCCCCCGGCCAATGCGGCGACCACGCTGTCCTGGATCGATCTTACCTTGCGCCGTTCACTTCGTGCCGTGGGCGAGGGGCAGCCGCCGATGACCATGGAGCAGCTGAACGAATCCCAGGAACAGGGTGAATACACCCTCGCCTCCGCCCTGCCGGACACCACCAGCCCCTATCGTGCAGGGTTCAACTGGGTGCTCTGGACCGGTGTCGCGCTGATGATTACCTCCAGCTTCACCAGCCTCGGCATGCAGTACAAGGTGATCGGCAAGACCTTCAAGTCCCTGTCACGTGCGGCGAAGGGCCAGGCGGCGGTGCAGGAAGAGGGCGAGGAAGAGCCGGATGCGCCCGACCCCTACCCGCTCAACTACTGGGTGATCGGGATGCTGCTGGCGACGATCCTGACCGGCACACTCGCCTTCATCTTCTTCGACATCCCGATCTGGGAAGGTCTACTGGCTGTGATCCTGTCGATGCTGATCGCGGCGATCGCGGTACGTGCCACCGGCGAAACCGACATCAACCCGGTCGGTGCGATGGGCAAGATCACGCAGGTGGTGTACGGCGCGCTTGCGCCCGGAAAGATGCAGGTGAACCTGATGGCCGCGGCGATTACCTCCGCCGGCGCGAGCCAGGCGGGCGACCTGATGCACGACCTCAAAGCCGGCTACATGCTGAAGGTGTCGATCCGGAAGCAGGTGTTCACGCAACTGATCGGCGTGATCGTGGGTGTCTTTGCCGCGGCGGGCACCTTCAAGGTGCTGCAGGCGGTCTACGAAATCCCCGGCGACGAGTTCCCCGGTCCGGCAGTGTACGCCTGGTTCAAGATGGCGGAAATCCTCGCGGTCGGCTTCAAGGCGCTGCCGCCCGGCGCGATGTACGGCGCCGGCATCGGTGCGGCGCTCGGTATCGTACTCCCGCTTCTCGGCAAAGCCTTTCCCAAGGTCGGCAAGTGGCTGCCCAGCCCGGTCGCCTTCGGGATCGCCTTCATGGTGCACGCCCAGTATTCGCTCGGCATGTGGTTCGGCGCGATCCTGACCTACTACATCGCGAAACGACGCAAAGAGATGGTCGACAAGTACGGCTTCTCTCTGGCCTCCGGCTTCATCGCCGGCGAAGGTGTGATGATGGTGCTGTTCGCACTCTTCTTGATGCTGACGCAGGTGATTTTTGCGGGATAGTCTCGCGGCGAAGCCGCGAATGAATAATTCAAAATGAAAGATGAAAAGCAGCCGGTGTCGCAATGTTCCGTCAGGTTTGCGCACGATTGTATCGTGCGTGTGACCTGACGGCTTCCAGCGAAACAAGCAGCCCGGTGCCTCTGACGCGGGAGAAAGACACGGGGCGCGATCGTCCTCGGTCACCCTGTAAAGAGGGGCGCAACGAATGTCTCGGGGAGGGCGATTGGGTGGTTCGGGCTTGCCGCGGGTTTACTCCCGAACGACTCACCCTTCGTCCGTGTACTCCTCCGGGATCGGCAGTTCCTGGGCGCGGAAAAAGGTGAGCTGGTCGAAGTAGCCGCGCTGGAAGACGATACGGTCATCGACCACGTGGAAAAAGCCGCACCCTCGCAGGCCGCGTGGATCACTCCATTCCAGGATCGCCCACTCGCCGTCTTCGAACAGAGTTTCCCTGATGCACACCATCTCCGCACGCCCGAATTCGAGTTCGAACAGGCGACGGATCGCGTCACGGCCCTTCAGCGGGTCCATCACAACCTGGTGGTTGACCGCATCGGGTGCGTACAAATCCATCAGACCGTCGATATCGGCGTCGTTGAAACGTTCGATCCACAGTTCAACCAGTTCACGCGGTGTCATGAGGTGTCCTCTCGGTTGATCACGACTCCAACTGTCTGCCGGCAAAGAAACCCTGTCGCCGTTCATTGAGCAGCGCAGATCGAGATTCGCAGCCCCTGGAGCGCTCCAATCACAAACAGGCACCCCGCACGGGATGCCTGCGATAATGTTTCATGGGATCGGAGCGATTAAGTCAATGCAATGCGCGGAGCGTTCACCACACCGGTTTGCCGATTCGGTCGATACGGGGCAGCTTCGTTTCGCCGTTCCAGGAGAAATACACCATGCGGGCGGTACCGATGATGTTCTCCTCCGGCACCGGTCCGAAGTAGCGGCTGTCCAGGGACATATCACGGTTGTCCCCCATCAGGAACACCTGGTCTTCCGGCACTGTGAAGGGCCCCCAGTTGTCACGATTGCCTAGGCCGGGCGCCATGTCCGGCTGCTGGAACCGTTCGGGGAAGGTGCGGCGGTCCAGGTGTTGCACACCCCAGATCTCCGTTTGCCGGACACCGTAGACATAGACACGCTTGTCGCGTACCTCCACCGTCTGCCCGCCTGTCGCCACGATACGCTTGAAATAGGGAACACGGTCATCTTCCGGTACACGCACAACCACGATGTCGCCCGGCTGCGGATCGCGAAGGCCGGGCAGCTTGACCGGCGGGATGGGAAAGCCGATGTCGGTGTACGGTACACCGACCCAATCCCACGTGCGCGGACCGAGGGTGATCTTGTCGACCAGGACACGGTCCCCGGTTAACACGGTGCGTTCCATCGAACCGGTGGGCACATGATACGCCTGCACCAGGCTCACCTGGATGATCAGCACCGCGCCGACGATAAACAGCAATTCGCGCAGATTGTAGAGCAGTTTTCCGGGGAGTGAAGCGTGCTTCGTTTCAGGCATGGTGTCGCACCTTGTTGTGTCTCGGCTCCGCTCTTGAACGCTTGCTATCTGAAAAGGGTTCCCGACTCATAGCAACCGGCCGTCAGAACGCTGCGCAGACTCTGCATCAGACCTACAGAAAAACCGCCCCCCGGTTTGTGCGGAGAGCGGCTTGGTAGTTCTTCCGGCTAATGCCTGTCAGATCACTAGCTGCCGAAGGGGTACATCACACTATGGTTGTTGGAAGCCAGTGTAAAATATCCACTGGTGCGGGTTTCGAAGACAATATGCACGAAGTCCGGCGCGGATCCGACACCCACATACGCATCGCCGGTGCAGTCGTCGTTCAGGTTCAATGTTGTATTCGACATGATCCGGTA
>WJJA01000477.1 GCA_014729955.1 bacterium | reverse complement strand
GGACATGGCGATGCCCGGCATGGACGGGATTGAAACCTTGAAACGTATGCTGCGACGCAACCCCGACTTGCAGGTGATCATCCTGACCGGACACGGCACCCTGGAAAAGAGCGTGGAAGCGATGCGCTCCGGGGCGATGGAGTTCCTCGAGAAACCGCCGGATATGAATGTACTGCTGGATAAGATCACACGTGCGAAAGAGACCTCCGATACGCTGTCCGAGCAGCGCATGACCGAAACGCTCAGCAGGATCATGCAGAAGAAAGGCTGGTAATCCGGACCGTTCGCGGAATCGATGGATCAAGCGCCGCATTTCATTCCAGACCTCAACGTAGTATACGTAAAAAGCCCGGCTGAACAGCCGGGCTCTGCACTCTCACGTTAAATCGGACAAGCGAGTCCGAATTTATCCCTCCAGCACGGCATGCGCGGCCGCGAGACGTGCGATCGGCACACGGAAGGGGCTGCAGGAGACGTAATTCAGACCGACCTTGTGGAAAAAGTGGATCGACTTCGGGTCGCCGCCGTGTTCGCCACAGATCCCGAGCTTGATGTTCGGGCGCGCCTTTTTGCCTTTCTCCACCGCGATTTCGACCAGCTGACCGATCCCGGTCGTGTCCAGCGACTGGAACGGATCGTCGTCGTAAATGCCGGCTTCGACATAGTGCGGCAGGAAAGTGCCGGCGTCGTCACGGCTGAAGCCGCAACCCATCTGCGTGAGGTCGTTGGTACCGAAGCTGAAGAACTCGGCCTCTTCGGCGATTTCGTCAGCGGTCAACGCACCACGCGGCACCTCGATCATCGTGCCGACCATGAACGGCAGGTCGTCGATGCCCTTTTCCTTCTTGACATCTTCGGCGACCTCGAGGATGATCGCGCGCTGGTCCGCCAGCTCCTTCACATTGCCGACGAGGGGCACCATGATTTCCGAGTGTACTTCGATGCCTTCGGAGATCAACTGCGCGGTCGCTTCCAGGATCGCGCGAGCCTGCATCCTGGTGATTTCCGGGATGCTGATGCCGAGGCGGCAGCCGCGGTGGCCGAGCATCGGGTTCAGCTCGTGCAGTTGCGTGACACGCTTCTTCAGCTCGTCCGGCGTGGTGCCGAGCTTCTGCGCCGCTTCCTTCGTCTCTTCGTCGTCTTCCACGTGCGGAACGAACTCATGCAGCGGCGGATCCAGCAGACGGATGGTCACAGGGTGCGGGCTCATCGCCTTCAAGATGCCGTAGAAGTCGTCACGCTGGAACGGCAGCAGCTCCATCAGCGCCGCCTCGCGCTGTTCCGGGGTATCCGCGAGGATCATCTTGCGCATTGCGGTGATGCGCTCCTCGCCCCAGAACATGTGCTCGGTACGGGTCAGGCCGATGCCGGCCGCGCCGAAATTGCGGGCCGTCGTCGCATCCTTCGGGTTGTCGGCGTTGGTGCGTACACCCAGCGTACGGGTGTTGTCCGCCCACACCATCAACTGCTTGTACCAGTCGTTGGAATCGGGGTCGGCGTCGATCACCGGCACGGCATCGGCGTACACAACACCCTTGGAACCGTTCAGGCTGATGATGTCGCCTTCTTTCAATACGGTGCCGTCTTCGGTGGTGATGGTACGGTCCTTGTAGTTCACGTTGATCGTTCCGGCACCGACGACGCAGCACTTGCCCCAGCCGCGCGCCACGAGGGCGGCGTGGGAGGTCATACCGCCCCGTGCGGTCAGAATGCCTTCCGCCGCGCGCATGCCGTCCACGTCTTCCGGGCTGGTTTCAAGGCGCACCAGGATCACACGCTCGCCGGCTTTGCCCATTTCCCAGGCACGTTCGCTGTTCAGCACGATCTTGCCGCGCGCGCCGCCGGGACCCGCCGGCAGACCCTTCGCGAGGACTGTCGCGGTCTTCTCTTCGGCCGGGTCCAGCATCGGATGCAGCAGCTCGTCCAACTGCTCGGGCTTGACACGAAGCAGGGCGGTCGTTTCGTCGATCAGCCCCTCGTTCTTCATATCCACCGCCATACGCACCGCTGCGAGGCCGGAGCGCTTGCCGGTACGGGTCTGCAGCATCCACAGCTCACCTTCCTGGATGGTGAACTCGATATCCTGCATGTCCCTGTAGTGTTCCTCCAGCTTGTCGCGGATATCATGCAGCTGCTTGTACAGCTCGGGGTTGCTCTCTTCGAGCGACGGCAGGTGATCGTTCTGGCCTTCCTGCTTGCAGTGCACGTTCAATGCGTTCGGGGTGCGGGTACCGGCCACGACATCCTCGCCCTGCGCGTTCACGAGCCATTCGCCGTAGAAGGCGGGGTCGCCGGTGGCGGGGTCACGGGTAAACGCCACGCCGGTCGCGCTGCTGTCGCCCATGTTGCCGAACACCATCGTCTGCACGTTCACCGCCGTGCCCCAGTCGTGCGGAATGCCTTCGATGTTGCGATAGGCGACCGCGCGACGGCCGTTCCAGGACATGAACACCGCGCCGATGCCGCCCCAGAGCTGGTCCCACGGATCGTCCGGGAACTCTTCGCCGATCACTTCCTTCACTTTGACCTTGAACTTTTCGCACAGGTCTTTCAGGTCTTCGGTTGTCAGCTGGACGTCATTCGTGTAACCCTTGGCTTCCTTCACCTCGTCCATCAGGCCTTCGAGCTGCACACGGACCGCCATCTCTTCATCTTCCGGGGAGCGCCCTGCGGCCTTCTCCATCACCACGTCCGCGTACATCATGATCAGGCGGCGGTAGGCGTCATAGACAAAACGCTCGTTGCCGCCGGACTGCTTGATCATGCCGGGAATGGTTGAAGAGGCCAGGCCGACGTTCAGGACGGTGTCCATCATGCCGGGCATGGACATGCGCGCGCCGGACCGTACGGAGACGAGCAGCGGGTTGTCCGGATCGCCGAACTTGCGCCCCTGCAGCGCAGCCACGCCCTCGACCTTCTTCATTGCGTCACGAGTCTGGTCGATCACTTCATCCCACAGCTGCCCGCCTCGGTTGTAGTACTCGGTGCAGGCGTCGGTGGAAATCGTGAAGCCCGGGGGCACCGGGATGTTCAGGTTGGTCATCTCGGCCAGGTTGGCGCCCTTGCCGCCCAGCTCGTTCTTCATCTTCGCATTGCCTTCGGCGTTCCCTTCACCGAAGTAATAGACGTATTTGCCCACGTTCTTTCCTCCTGATGATGCCTTTTTCAGGTTGTATGGTTTAAGGTTTTCTGTTGTTTCTCGATTCTTCTAAGCAGTATGCTATAACCATGTCAAGCAAGTGTTTGCAAGTGGTGAATCCGCCTCCCGAGTCACGGTTGTGAAAAGACGCGACTCAGCGTCAGCAACACACGGTAGTTCCATTGCTCGTTTACGTAGGGATCTTCAAACGTGTACGTCCAGAAGATGCCCGGTTTTGCGGTAAACCTCCCATCCAATATCGAAAGCCCCAGCATGAAATTGGCATCGGAAAAGCCCGGGTCCGCCCGCCACTGCTGGTCCATGTAGCCGATATCCGCGGATAAATGGATCGTGACAGGTTCACCCTCACTCTTTTCAACAGGTATACTGTAATCAGCGCGGGCATGATAATATGCGCCGGCCCCTCCATTCGGATTGATGTCGTAGTAGATTGTCGGGGACAGTCGGATTCTACTCTTTGTCCAGCTGCCGCTTAAAAAGAGTTCATGGGTTGTGGTGTAGGTATCCCAGTAACCTTCCCGGTTGAAGTAACTGAGGTGAAAAAAGCCTGCAATGATGTCGATCTGATCACTCAGTGATCTTGTATACGTCAGGAATAGATCCATCTCGTCATATTGTTTATCCGGCTCGTAGGTATCCGATCCCACTTCGTACCTTTCACGCCCTAACGTCGCAACGTTGAACCATACCGTGGAGGCAAAGCCGGTTTCTCCTGCCAACCAGGTGACAGCAGGCTGCAGAATCAGCTTGTTTCTCTGGTTGGAATAACCGCGCCACATGTAGTGGTTGGTCGCGGTCAACTCGGCGATGATATCCGCATTGGCGCCGGCGTTGAAACAAAAAAGCAGGAAAAGGGCCGCCACTGTCCGGATCGGGTTGTGACTATGCGGCCCGGGCTTTACAGAGGCGTTTGATCTCCGGCAGGCAGGAACACCTGCTCCTCTTTTTTGCACGCCGAACGACCCGAAGCAGGCAGCGACGCCCGCCCTGCCCGTCGAGGTGGACACCATTTTACGAAATACCGTCACGCCTGCCTTACCCCTTGGGGCGCTTTCCATGACAAGCCGGTCCTTCATGCCTGCCCCCCCGTTTCCTTAAGCGAACCCGGACCCTCCATGCCGCTTTCGTATCGTCCGTAGCGGCATAGGTGATAGATCAGGCATCGATTGCACTTCGGTTTGCGTGCGTCGCAGATTTGCCGACCGTGGTTGATCAGGTGCAGATGCAGCTGGTACGATTTCCCCTCCGGCACCAATGGTCGCATCGCCTTGAAAGTCTTCACGGCGTCGTATTTGTCCGGGACAAACCCGATACGGCGACAGATACGGTGCACGTGGGTGTCCACGGGAAACACATCGCGACCCAGGTCGAAGCACATCACCACCGACATTGTTTTGAAGCTCACACCCTTGAGGTGACCGAGGGTTTCCATCGCTTCGTCGAATTCCATCTCGCGCAGGAAGTTTGCGGTGTACTCGCCGAAGGTCTCTCTCAGGTATGCGAGCAGCGCCTGGATGCGTTCCGCCTTCTGACGGTTCAACCCGGCAGGTCGAATCACGCCCGCCAGCTCCTCGAAGTCAGCATGATGCACCTTTTCCCAGGAGGTGTAGCGTGCCATAAGGGCGGCGTAGGCGATATCGCGGTTGCGGTCGTTGGTATTGTGTGACAGCAGGGTCATCACCAGGCCGTCGAGGGGGTCCTTTTCGCCGTCCCACCGCAGACGGCCCTGCTCGCGCTCGAAGACGTCCGTGACCTCCTCGACACGGCGCCTCATCACCGTCTGCGAAGCGTTTTCGGGTTTCGGCAGACGTTTCATGCGCCGGCCCCGCCGTTGCGCACGCGCCGTCGCTCCCGGCAGTTCAACTTCGGCACGGGATCACGGCGCATCACTCCGGCGTCCTCACCACGGGCAGGGCGCGTGTCCCCGTCCGCCGTATCCAGAGGGGTTCCGGTCTTGCTGTCAACCGCATCCGGAGTGGGGCGAGCGTCTCTGTCCGCCGCAATGAAAGACGGCCCGGTCTCCGCCTTTGCCGCCGGGTCCTGCCGTTTCTGAGGCAGCGTCCCGTCCGGTTCAAAATGGTGCCGTGCGATCTTGATAAACCGTTTGATCATCGCATGGCTGAACATCTCCAGCGCCTTGCGTTCAGACTGATGGAAGCTGTTGATGAAGCGTCGCAGTTCATCGTCAGCCGCCTTGTGCAGCTCCGCTTTCACGCGCTCGATACCGCCCGCGAACTGCTGGTCGTGCAGCCATTCGAGATACTGCTCCACCTGCTGCTCGACGATGTCCTGCGCTTCGGGCAACTCCTCGCAACGCCGTCCCGCGACTCGTTCCACGTGATGCTTCAGGTCCTGCAGGTCGACCAGGCGTATTCCGTCAAGCGCGCCGACCGCAGGCTCTACATCGCGCGGCACCGCCAGGTCGGCGATGATGCAAGCCTGCCCGTCTCCGCACATCGAAGGCGTAAGGATGTATCCCGGCGCACCGGTGGCGGTGAAGATCATGTCGGCGGCACGAACCTGCGGTGTGAGTTTTTCCCAGGGTACGGCCGTCATCTGGTAAGCGTCGGCGAGTTTGCGTCCGGCATATTCGCTGCGGTTGACGACGGCAGCCTGCAATCCCCGCCGGCGAAGGTGGGTCAGCACCACTTCGGTGGTCTCGTTCGCGCCGATAACAAGGATGGAGGAGGGGTCGGGTCGTTCAGACAGCAGCATCTCGACCGCCGCTCCCGGCACGCTGCGAATCCCTTCGCCCAATTGCGTTTGCGACCGCACCTTCTTCGATACACGGAACGCGTGGTGGAACAGCTTGTGCAGGACCTTGCCCGGACCGCCGAAGGCGCAGGCCTGGCTGTAGGCAGCTTTTACCTGCCCGCGGATCTGCTCCTCGCCCAGCACCAGCGAATCCATGCCGCAGGCGACACGGAAGAGATGTCGTGCCGCCCCGGCGCCGACATGACGATAGGCGAGTTGCAGCGCACGGTCCGGCTGCTCGACTCCACGGTCACGGTAGAACTCGACGATTTCTTCGTCCCGTCCGTCCTTGTTCGCATCGGCCCGGTAAAACTCGATTCGATTGCAGGTGGCGACAATCGCGACCTCCTCGGCTCCCGAGAGACGCTTGTACCGCAGCACCGCCTCACCCAACTCACGACGCGGAATCATGAAGGGTTCACGCTCCGCGAGAGTGGCGGTTTTGTGGTTGATGCCGAAGACCGTCAGGACCATGCAAAAACTCGTGATAGATCGAAAAGGTTTTAGCCTTACAAGATACGGATTTGCCGGTTACTTCTCAAGATATTCAGGATACGATCGGGCTCACCCCATACAGGAGAAGACTTGGTCTGGATGGGATATCCCGACAGGGTTTTCCGCCCATGATCTCCGGAACCGCTACGGTTGATGCAGACAAAAACGTTCGGCAGTGCTCCGGGAATCTGCCATGCCTGGAATGTGGGAACATCGTGCACATCTCTGTGTATGACATGCCCAGCTTGCAAATCCTACATGCATGATTCGAGATCGGTCAGCCCGTAACAATCCCGGAGCCGAGAAACACCACGCTCGGATCCTGTCCACATTGCAATGAAAGGAAACCAGTCGCAGTGCATTGATTAGCAGGGCTTTACAAGTCGCAAGTCAGTGAAATTCGTTGGGTTTCCGATGGGAGGTCTACCTGCTTGCACGGCGGTGCTCAAAGAGAGACGGCCAATGAGAACTGCAGGCACAGGCATTGCACTACCCTTGTGCGGGTGACGGACGTGCTTACGTATCCGAGGCGTTTGTTAAGGTGCGGGGATGCGGCGTCAACGTACGTAAGTGCGATCCCGTCCCCAACGGGTGAAACCGGATGGGGAGTCGGCCGGCAACCGGCTCCGCCGAACCGCAGTTGCATTGGTGGCCTCTGCGACGAACGGTTCGAATTGTGGGGACGGCGTAACAGCCGTCTCTTTTTTTTGTGCCGTTTTGCAGAATGCCCCAGACGAGAGATGTCCCGGAACGGTCGTGTTCTCGTTGCCGGTGCAGGCGCATCCTGCCGGAAAAAACCCGAGCGGCATGCGGCATTTCGCTCGGGTGGATAACCTTCTGCAGGCAACTTTCGCACACAGACCTACTTCTTCTTCAGGGCCTCCAGCGCACGCTTCAGCTCATCGGGTGACGCATCCTTCAACTCCTGCTCAAGTTTGGCACGCAGGTCTTCGTTTTCCGCTTCGCTCACCGGTGCATCGACACCCAGCATGTCGGAGACCGTCTTCACGTACTTGTCGGGTGTGACCGGTTTTTCCAGGTAGACACCGACACCGGACATGGTCAGTTCTTCGAAATCCGGCTTGCCCATGTCGTCGCGTGTGTGGCCCGAGACGATCAGCACGGGGATCTTTTTGTACGCATCGCTCTTCTGCAGTTCACGGTACATCTTCGCGCCGGAAT
>WJJA01000476.1 GCA_014729955.1 bacterium | reverse complement strand
CTTCTTCTTTCGGCGGTGCTTCTGTGGGTGGGGGAGGGGTTTCTTCTTCGATCGGCTGAAAAATGTCGGACGATTCATCGAAGAACAGCTCGTCCGATCCGTCATCTTCACCGTCCGAGAAGAGCGCGCTGATTGCCTGCGCTTCCTCTTCGCTGAAGTCTTCGCCGACGTTGTCGTCGTTGATCAGGCTGTTGGCGAGCTGCGCCAGTTCGTCGTATCCTTCTCCCCTCTCATCCTCCTCGAGCACTTTTTCATCGGGTTCCTCGAGGATCGCTTCGTAGTGACGACTGACCACGCCTTCCTGCCCCGCACGCGCCTGGCTTTCGATCACGTGCTGCACGGCGGACTCATCCACCTTGGGTTCAAACCCCTGAGGCAGAGGGGTGCGTTCCGACACCAGACCCAATTTGCCGGCGACTTTTCTGGCAAACGCCCCGGCGTACGTGAAGTCGCCCAGGTGCCAGTCGTGAGGCCACTCGTCAAATCCTTCGGTATCGCTCGCGATTCGATCACCGAGCGCTTTTTGCAGACGTCGCGCGTTCAGGTCGTTATAGGGATCGAGACGATACAACTCAAACAGGTTGCGCCGGAGCTCCACCGGATTGCCGGCTTCCTGCAAAGCCTGGATGTAGCCGGACAGGGCGGCCTGGTTCTTCGGATCCTTTTCGTAGGCGAGTTTGAAATGGTGCAGGGATTCTTCGTGCTCTTCCATGGAAGAGAGGCATTCGGCCAGCAAAACACGTGCGGTGTTGTAATCGGGGAAATCATCGAGGCCGTTTTCCAGACGCTTGCGGGCCTGCTTATAGTTACGCAGTCGCATTTCGAGAGAGGCGACCCTGGCGAAGAGCTTGGGTTCATCCTTCAGCTTCTTCTTCAGCCGCTTCAGCGTACGTTTCGCCTCTTTTTTCGTCAGCATCATCCCTCCTGCCCCTCAACTGCGACCCATCAGGGCGCCACTGCGGCTTCGCCGACTGCCACACGATACCTTGCGATGGCAAGGATATGGTCAATCAGCGCCCGTGTCGCGTTGATCCTGCTGCGTTTCAGTGACAATTGCGCTTCGATCCATTCACGGGCGGTAACCTGCCCGTTCTCAAACCGCTGCCGTGTCATCTGGTGAGACTGTTCCGCAATGTCCAACCCGCGTAACGTTGTTTCGTACCGCTGCTCCGATTCGCGAAGGCTGCGCACCGCCTCACGTACATCCAGCACCACCTGCTTATATATCTCATCGGCTTCAATCTCATTGCGCCGCATACCGATTTTTGCCTGTTGCACCGCGATGCTGCGTCGCCCGAAGGTCAGAAGCGGCATCGACAGCGTAAACACCACTCCCCGGCTTTCATTGTATTCACCCAGCCCCTCACGCAGAGCTTCATCTAAGGAATCGTCCAACCGATCCAGGTCGTAGTAAGCGGTCAGGCCGGCGGACGGCAGGTACGGCCGGCGCGCATCCTTGAGGTCGTATTTCGCAAGCGTCAGATCGATTTCGGCTTCGCGGATGTCTTCCCGCTGCTCCAACGCACGTGAAATCGATTCCTCCAGGTCCACATCAATCGGCCTGAACGTCGGCTCACCCACTACCTGGACCGGTTGTTCCAGCGACAGGCCGATCAAGCGGCGAAACTCATCCAGACTGCTCTCGAGACGACTGGCCTGCGATTCCAGGTCGGTCTCTTTCTGAATCACCTCGAGTTCGAGCTGCAATGCCTGCACCTCGGGAATCAAACCAGCTTCGTACTTGCGCCTCGCCGGCCCGGCCGTCTCACGGCTTACCTGCAGGTCGTCCCGGGTGATTTCCAGCTCCCGGGTTTCCATAATCAATGTATAATAACGATTAAGTACCTGAAACGCCAAATTCCGATTGGACCTCCGGCGTGCCCACTCCGCTTTCCTGAAAGCAATCTTCGCACGCTTGCGTTGTAGGCGCGCCTGGTTCAGACGTAACAGGTCCTGGCTGAATTCCAGGCGCCACGAATGCCGGACCTCCTTGACATCGCTTTCCTGCAGGTCGCTGCTGTAGTCCAACTCGTACATGTAAGAGCGAAGGCGAACCTGCCCGCCGGTCGGCAGGGGCTGCAGCAGGGTCAGATCCCCGCTCCACTGCAGCGTTCGCGTGTTCACCCACTGCCGGCTTTCCGTGAACCCGCCCTGATCGTCCGGGAGGGAAACATACCGTTCCACGATGGATTCACGGTAGGTCGGCACATTCACCGACAGATCGATCCGGGGGTGATAATCACCGACATAAGAGAGCCGATACCCCAGGTAGGCGCTTCGTTCGGACAATTCCGCACGGATCGCATCCGGCGACTCGCTGCCTGCAATGCGCAACGCCGCCTCAAGATCGAGGTACAGTGTATCACCGGTCGAAGCCGTGGCAGTCGTATCGGGCTCACGTGCCTGCAAGGGGGCTGTCGATAACAGGAGGATTGCAATCACGATCCATCCGTGTATCGCATCGGATACGATCTCGATGTTCCATCGTCTCTGCATCATTCATACCTGAGAGCGTTGATGACATCCATCCTGGATGCCTTGTTCGCCGGCCACCACCCGAACAGGATCCCGACCCCTGCCGACACCCCGAACGCAATCACCACCGCGCCGACTCCAACCACCGTCGTCCAGCCGGCATAGAGGGTAATGCCCCACGCCATCCCGGCGCCGAACACAATCCCGATGATCCCTCCGATCACACTCAGCAGCACAGCCTCGATCAGGAATTGTGAGACCACATCCTGCTGCCGTGCGCCGACCGCACGCCGCACACCGATCTCGCGTGTCCGTTCGAGCACGTTCGACAGCATGATGTTCATGATCCCGATGCCGCCGACAAGCAGGGAGATCGATGCGATCGCACCCATCACAATGTTGAAAATG
>WJJA01000475.1 GCA_014729955.1 bacterium | reverse complement strand
GTCCAGCGCCGCGGATTTTCCACGATTGCGCCGAAAATGCAACACCTTTACCCGTTCATCCTCAGCCGTGAAACGGTCCAGAATCTCGGTGGAACCATCCATGCTGCCGTCATTGATAAAGAGAAGCTCCGCTTTGAGGTCAGCATCTTCGAGTGCCGTATCAAGTGCTTCTTTCAAATGGGGAAGAGCTTCTTCCTCGTTGAACAGGGGGATGACGACGCTGACGGTTGGCTGAGGATTCACAATTCCGCCCGATGTTGAAATACAAAGGGGTCTTTTTTCCACTGTCGTTTAAGTTTGTAAGACTCGACACCAATGTCAAGCTGCACACCGAGCGGGCCAGGCATTGTGACCGTCAGGCGATGCGCAAGAGGCACCCGTTTGACACCCCTTTGAGCATGATAGGTCTTTTCAGCAGATATGACACCGTTTTCATACCATCGTTCCACCAAAGGGATTGACTGTTGCGGATCTAACTCGATTTCTCGATAACCATCACGAGTCTCGATCTGCCAGATCCACGTGGAGTCCTCTGTGACTTGAAACGATCTTGTCTGAAACGAGTCTTCCGGAAGCACGACATAAGGGAAAAACAATTCCCGTGGTGAAAGCGGGGGCAGCGGGAATCCGGTTAAACGCTCCCAGCTTAACGTGTCAACCGTGCCGATATGCACCTCTCCCCTGCCCAGTGTCATCTCGAATGAACTGTCGCGCAAAACAAACCGTCCGGCTTGCATGCCGAACGGTCCATTCAATTCCATGGCAAAATCTTTGTCAGCACGGATATCATACTCGCCGAAAAGACGTCCGGCGCCGAGAATTGTCTTGACACGAATGGTAAATTCTGCATGCAATCCCGGGATGTGACGAGACGGGAAAAGTGCAACCTGCTGTGCCTGTTCCGGTGAAGCCTGTTGAACATCAAAACGAAGCAACTCACGGCTGCAGCCGGACGTAAATACCAGGGAAAGCACACTGATCAGAAGAAAGCAACGGGAGAAACTGCTCATGGGTCCATTCGATCAAGTTTTGTCTTTATCTGTTCCTCATCGCCACCGGCTGCAATAGCCTGCAACCATCGTTCCCTGGCCATCTCGTGCTGCCCCATCTGATAGTACAGTTCTCCCAGATGGTCCAGGATTTCAGGGTTGCCGGGGTCAAGCTCTGCTGCACGCTCAAGAAAACCCATAGCCTCCACATAGCGCCCCATTTGGTACAGCAACCAGCCCTTCGTATCAAGGTATGAGGAACGGTCCTCATCCAGTTCCAACGCCAGGTTTACCATCTCCAGCGCTTCCTTGTATTTGGAAGGATCACCCGCCTCCGAAAGCATATATGCAAAATTATTCAATAGACCTGCATTGAGTGAATCCAGCTTCAAGCCTTCGCGATAGACTTCCTCCGCCTTATCCCACATGTTGCGGTCATGGTAAAGGAAACCGAGGTTGATATACGCGTTGACATTGGTTGAATCAATTTCCAGGGATTTGCGAAGGGCTTCCTCCGCTTTTTCAAGTTGATCGTAACGGGAATAAATATTTGACGCCAGCTCAAGGATTTCCGGCTCTTCCGGCATTCGTTCAAGGGCTTGATGCAGCAGACGCAACGCCTTCGTGGAATCGCCCTGCACCGCAGCCAGGCGGATGCGAATTCCCCAGTTGCGCGGTTCTTCCGGCTCCTTTTCAACAGCACGGGCAAACGTAGAATCCGCCTTCAGAGAATCGCCCAGCTCCAGGTACAACCCACCGATAGTGAACGGAATCTGGTGATCGCCCGGGCGAAGGTCTTCCATCCGGGAATACACATCGATCGCTTCTGCTAGGCTGTCGGCGATCGTGTATAACGTGGCGAGCCGTATGTAGACGTCCAGGTCCGGGCCTTCCAGCTTCAAGATCTTATTGTAGGCTTCAATCGCTTCTTCCTGCATTCCCTTTCGGACGTAGATTGAAGCGAGCGAATGCCATGCATCTGCATTGGCAGGATCGAGATCAATCAATCGTTCAAATGTTCGAAGTGCCTCGTCCTGTTCGCCCAGCTCCAGTTGCAGATCCCCGAGGAAGCCCAGCAAGACGCGGTCATCGGGTCGAATGCGCAAACCGCGTTGAAGAACGATTTTAGCGCTGTCATACTCGCCCAGCCGATTATAGTTCTCAGCGATGGCCTGGAAGAGGGAAATGCTTGTGCTGTCATGAAGCAAGGCCTGATTGTACTTGTGAACGGCTGTGACATAATCACCAATGCTTTCGTGATATGCCGCTTCGATCACATACTCCATCGCTTTGGGAGAGTAGGACATCGGTGTATCAAAGCCGTCATCGGCACCGCGGCCGGTACCTGAGGACGTTCGCATTCCCTGCTGAGATGCGCATCCTGCAAGGAACACAACCAGGATTGGGAACAAAAGTATGCGTATCGTCTGACGTTTCATATCAACCCATGAAGAATCGAAGAATATCATTGTAGGTCACCACGACCATCAACAGCAACAGCAATACCATACCGACCTGCTGCACAATCACCTTGACTCGCGTCGAAATCTGCCTGCGCAGTATCGCCTCCAGCGTAACAAATACGATGTGACCTCCGTCCAGCACCGGGAACGGCATGATATTGAGCAAACCGATACTGATATTGATCAGTGCAATGAAAGAGAGGAAGGTTGCCCAGCCGGCACGTGCCGTCTCCCCGGAGAGATGAACAATGCCGACAGGTCCGGTGAGCTCGTCGATGGACGCTTGTCCCGTAAAGAGGCGACCAAACATCTGAAGAGTCAGCACCACAATACGACCCGTCGTCTCCCCACCATGTGCGAAGGCTTCGAAAAAGCCCACCGGTTCACGTTGAAAATCGGGACCGATCCCGATCATCCCGCGCGTTTCGGCAGTACCATCGATCGAAACTTCATCAGCACGTGTGACAACCGTTGCGCTCAAAGTATCCGCCGCACGAACCCAGGTCACATCCAGGGTATCAGCCGGCCGGGGATGTACCACTGAGGTTAACTCATCCCAAGTATGAATCTGGTTGCCATCAAGTGCGATGATTCTGTCGCCTGCCTGCAATCCTGCTTCCTGAGCGGGATACCCCTGAACAACGCTACCGATGACGGCCGAAGGATCCGCTACCGGTTTGCCTTCCGTGAAGGCGATAAAGCTGTAGAGAAGAAACCCTAGCAGAAAGTTCATGATCACACCGGCAGACAGCATGAAGACTTTCTGTGGATAGGATTTGGACATGAATTCGTCGGGGGCGCCTGTCAGCGTCTCTTCGCCATCCAGGGATTCGTCAATCATTCCGGCGATCTTTACATAACCGCCAAGAGGAATCCATCCGATTCTGTATTCCGTATCGCCGCGCTGAAAGCCGACCATTTTCGGAGGGAATCCTATCGAAAACACTTCAACCCGCGCTCCACTCAACCGTGCCGCGAGAAAATGCCCCAGTTCGTGAATGAAGATCACGATCCCCAGGACAACGATGAAAGAAACCAGCGTTAGAAGCATGCCTGTATCACAAGTTGTTTAGTTTTGCCAAGAGAGGAAAGATGCATCGGAACCGGTCCCGGTACCATGACAGACACCACACTCCTGGAGATCCCGATTCATGCATCTGATTTTCATACTCCAGAGAACGAGGAAACGTTTCCTGCTCGGGTGTTGATGAAGGCTCGCTTCAATATACGTCTTACAGACCGCTGCAGTAGAAAAGGCTGTGCATCCATACACAGCCTTTCGCGCAAGGGAGGTTTACGGCATTCTGCACCGACTACGGCAGTGCCGCAATGGGGGATACCGCCTCTGAATACTGCATTTAACCGGGCAGTTGGATTTTCTCGAGGTCAATGGTTAAAGATTCTGCGCGGCTGACCGTCTCCGCCTTTGGTACCAATGCAAAACGATGAAGCACACCTGTTTGACGCAGAGTCATTTCAACAAACCAGGGAACATCAGCCAACACCATGTCCCCGCCCAGTTTCTCCAGCTTGCTCTGCACCGCCAGCAGGCCGGAGAACAAGGTGTAATGCAGAAACCTCATCGGTCCAAGGGTGAGCACAATGCGACGCACCCCGCTGTTGATCATCGCGTTCAGGGTCTCTTCCAATCCGCCTTCCCAGTCCAAATCCAAGGGGGCACCACCGTTGACGTATGCGGTTTTGCCACGGATATAACTCGCCCAGGCTGTAAACTTCATCCGAATTCACCTCTCGTAATGTGCAGATCGTAAACTGACACCAAAGCAATCGGCAAGTGCTGTGCCGAAGGAAACGACCTTGCTTTTTCTTGATTTACGCTGCACTCACAGTTTGAAACCCGGGCAGGATTTACCCGGAACAGGCAGGTTCTACCGATGCAAGAACTCGTTTAATCTACATATTAACAATTACTTAAATAATATTTAAAGCGTAGGTTGAGGTTTGTTTTTTATAGCTCATCCTATGTTGCACAGTGTTAATGTATTGAATATTAAATACATGCATCTATTTCGACTCGCCTAACAACAAGCATTATGCTTGACACCGGCAGGCATCTCCCCTATTTTTCCAGTCCTGTCAAGCTCCGGAGCCGAATAGGCATTAGCTATGCGGCGTAGCGCATTGCGGACCGGATTCGGGGTCAACTGCAACGAACGTCCGATTCGAACAAGAGAGGATAGCAATGACTGACGTTTTTGAGTTTGCGATGCAGATGGAGAAGGATGGCGAGGCGTATTACCGAGAATTGGCCGACAAAGCCGGGCATCCCGGACTGCAACGTATCCTGACCATGCTCGCTGATGAAGAGGTAAAGCATTACAACACATTCAAGCGCTTGAAAGAAGGAAAACCCGGGGATTTCTCGGATTCCACCATATTCCAGGACGCGAAGAACGTGTTCGAGGAAATCCGTGAATCCGGCCAGAAGGTGTTCGATTTCGAGGCGGAAGCGAAGGAACACTACGAGAAGGCTAAGGAACTCGAGAAGAAGAGCGAGGACCTGTACCGCGAAAAAGCCAACGAGACGGATGACGCAGAGACAAAGAAACTGTTGAACCTCATCGCTGATGAAGAGCGTCGACACTACATCCTTTTTGACAACATGCAGGAGTTGGTTTTGCGCCCGGAACGCTGGCTCGAAAATGCGGAATGGCGCCACATGGATGAATACTAGTATTAAAGCAAAATACGTAGTCTCGATCAGCCGTCAGTTAACACACACAATGCAGTCGTGCGCAAGAGCTGACGGAACGTTGTGTCTGGTCTTGGCCCGCGTCAGCGGGGTGTGACCCGACACTGGGAATAGATCTTAAACGGAACTGAGATTTCGTTCTGATTGTTACGTACCGGGTATTCCGTCCCTTGCGGAATGCCCTTTTCTTCTCCGGGAGCGGAACCGATATTACCTGTAACCGTTCCTAAAGTATCTCATTCTGCTGGACAGTAGAGTACAAGCAGGATAAGAGTGATTCCGATATGGAAAACATGCTTCGAGAACTCTCTTGATATCTTCGCAACCGTATGTCGGCGCAGCCATTGTGATGGCGGGTGACCCCGGGAGTCTCTGGAGAGGGCGATCGCTGCGCTTTGTTACACCGCTGGACGGTAAACCCTTGCTGGTTTATACCATTGACCATCTTGCAGCGGCCAGACGGTTCCGTGAAATCATCCTCCTGGTACACCCGGATTGGGTTCCGTATGCTGTTGACGTCATGGATCAGTGGGAATTGCATATCGTTCGCGGCATACTGCCGGCGGGCGAAGACTTCTGGGACACCCTTGAGCGTGGCGTAAAGCGTGTACCCGGTCGATACGACTGTGTTGCCGTTCTGAATGCTGAGCGAACGGTCCCTTTACCGGAGAACGTAACCGAATTGATGGACAGCGCCTGGCAGCATGGAGCAGCCTTACCGATACGATCGCTGCCGACCGAAAAGGGCGAAGTGGACGACGACTCCGTGATGCTTTACGACGGGAGGCATGTCGGTATCCAGGGGCCCTGGTGCTTCCGTCTCGATACACTTCGGGAGATATTACGTATTCGCACCGATCGAATGCCGCTGGAGTTGGACCTTTTTTCGGTTTTGCGGGAATCGGAGCTGGATATACGCTATATTTTGCAGTCGGAAGCGAACCCTCGGGTGCAGGTCGAGGACGACCTTGATCGGGTACTCGAGGTGCTGAAAGTGCGACTCAGGCAGGGCCGGTTACCCTGAATCGCCGCTCACACACATATTCGGGGCATTTGTGCGGACACGTTTCACTCATCCGATTCGGAAGCCGCTGGACCTGCACGCCGCTCGGATCGCGCTGATCAATCTGCTGTATACTCGCATCCATGAAGGGCGATGCATGTTACGCCTGGACGATACGGATTCGGACAACAATGACGACTCGACTGTACTCGGCGCCTGGATGGATGATTTGCGAAAGTTGCTGTCTCCCTGGATTCCGGCCAATCAAACCGAACCATGGAACGAAGGCCCCTTGATCTCATCGACAATCGCGGGCAAACATCGCGACCTTGCCCGTCTTTTGATGGATCACGGTGCTGCCTATTACTGTTTTGCCTCGGCGGGCGAACTGGAAGCCTATCGTCAACAACTTGCCGCGGAAGGGAAGCCGGAACGTCCGGGGAGACTATGGCGAGATCGTTCCAATGATGAAGTACAGAGGCGGCGGCAGAATGGTGATCCGTATGT
>WJJA01000474.1 GCA_014729955.1 bacterium | reverse complement strand
GTTCAACATGCTGTGGACGTCTCGCTTCGGAAGAAAGAAAGCAAAAATCGCCTTCACAGGTTTGCGTCCTGTGGAAGCTAAAACCAAAGATCTGCTCTTTCTCAAGTCACTGCTGGAGAAGGGAGCGTTCACGCCGGTGATCGACCGGAGTTGGCCCCTTGCCCAGCTTGCCGATGCGCATCGATATGTCGACCGGGGACATAAGCGCGGCAGTGTCGTGATCGAGATTGCAAAGGGAGACCGCTCATGACAACCGATCAAAAAGAGCTCTCCCCGCGTACGGTAGCAAGAATCGCCGGCGTTCTTTACCTCGTGATCATTCTTACTGCCGGGTTCAGCGAAGGATTTGTGCGAGCTTCAATCATCGTGCCGGGAGATGCGGCTGCGACTGCGGAAAACATCGCTGCATCTGAAGGGCTGTTCCGTCTGGGATTCGCGTCCGACCTGGTCGCGTTCCTGTGCGATCTTGCAGTTTCGATCCTGCTGTATGTGCTGTTGAAACCGGCGGGCAGGACGCTTGCCATGATCGTTGCGGCATTTCGTCTGTTGGCGCATCCGGCGATCGCAAGCGTGAACCTGCTGAACCACCTCGCCCCGGTGCTGCTGCCGGGAGGTGTGGAACCGTACGCATCGATGGACCCTGCTCATGTACAATCGTTGACGATGCTGTTCCTCGAGCTTCACGGCTACGGCTACCTGATCGGCGGCGCGTTTTTCGGGGTCCACCTGGTGCTGCTGGGATACCTGCTGCACAAGTCTGAACTGTTCCCGACCGTACTTGGGATTCTCGTCGCCGTCGCTGGTGCGGGCTACCTGTTGGAAAGCTTCGGAATGTTCCTGGCTCCGTCCGGGGAAGCCTTGTATACCTGGGTTGTGACGATTACCGCTGTGGCGGGCGAGGTCATACTGACACTTTGGCTGCTGATCAAAGGCGTGCGAACCGCTTCAACGCAAACATGATTTATTAACAACCTATCAATAGGTCAGGCAGAACAGAGTTATCAATTGCCGTATCAGGGAGAAGCGATACCGGCTTTCGGAGGGAGACCGTAAACCATGGCGAAGAGAAAGAACGACGGGCGCAAGCTGCTTCGAACGACCGGTGCATGTTCCCACACTGCGTTTAAGATGCTGAATCGTGGATTCGGTGAAGCACGGCCGCGCGAAGAGCGCGGCACCGATCCACTCGCGGGCGGAATTCTCGAGCAGGGCTACCAGTGCGGGATGGTATGGGGCTCGGCGATGGGAGTCGGTGCGGAAGCCTATCGACGCACTGATAACCCGTCGGAGGCAACCGCGACGGCGGTCAACGCCACGCAGGCCATGATGCTCGAGTTCGAGGCGATGCACGGCAGCACGGAATGCATGGATATCACGGAAATGAACCTGCAAAGCAAGCTGAATATCTGGAAATTCCTGCTCAGCGGAAAATTCCTGCGCTGCTTTCGTATGGCGGAGGAATGGGGCGAAAAGGCATTACAAACCGCGGGAGACGGCATTTTCGTGATGCCGGAAGTCCCGGTGGAGCAGGCTGTGAGCTGTGCGTCCGAAGTCGCCAAACGGATGGGAGCGAACGAGGAGCAGCAGGCGATGGCGGCGGGGCTCGCGGGCGGGATCGGACTCAGCGGAGGCGCCTGCGGGGCGCTCGGCGCGGCAATCTGGATGAACACCATGCGCTGGTGCGACGACAATCCCGGCAAGTACGCCAATCGTAACCCGGAAGCCGACGCAACGATGAAAGCCTTTTATGAAGCAACGGGCCATGAAATCCTCTGCCGCGAACTGATCGGGAGGCAATTCGGGACGTTGGAGGAGCATTCCAACCATATCCGTGACGGCGGCTGCAAAGAGCTGATGGATGCTCTTGTTGCTACAAGAAAGCAGGAAACGAAACACGTGGAGAACCAGGCATGAAAGCAGTGGTGCGGTCCCGTTACGGTTCCCCTGCGGTGCTGAGTCTTCGCGATGTACCGCCACCGGAGCCGACAGAGGACGAGGTTTTGATACGAGTGCACGCGACGTCATTGAACGCCTACGATTGGCGGATGCTGCGGGCCGATCCGTTCTTCATCCGTTTCGCGGAAGGCCTGCTTCGACCAAAAATGTCGATCCTGGGAGCGGACACCGCAGGGACAGTGGAAGAGGTTGGGAAAAACGTGACTCGATTCAAACCCGGCGACGAGGTCTTCGGAAGCCTCTCTGAAACCCGGTGCGGTGGATTGGCGGAATTCGTTTGTACCAGGGAGAACTACCTCGCAGGAAAGCCGGAAACGGTGAGCTTTGAAGAGGCGGCCGCGGTGCCGATGGCGGCACTAACGGCGCTCCAGGCATTTCGTGACGAGGGCAATGTTCAGCCCGGGCAGCAGGTGCTGATTAACGGCGCTTCCGGCGGCGTCGGTACATTCGCGGTGCAGATCGCCAAAGTGCTTGGCGCAGAGGTCACGGCAGTCTGCAGCACGGGCAAGATCGAGCTGATGCGTGAACTCGGCGCCGACCATGTGATCGACTACAAACGTGAATCGATTACACAGGGGGGCCGTGCGTATAACATGATCCTGGCTGTGAACGGCTACCAAACCCTCAGTGACTATGTGAGCATCCTTGCGCCGGGCGGAGTATATATGGCGGTCGGCGGTACGATGCGACAGATCTTTGCCGCCATGCTGAAAGGACCGCGTATCGCGAAGAAGAACGGCTTCAAAATCGGGTCGATGACGGAAAAGCCGAACAGCAGAGACCTTGCCGTCATGGGGGAGTGGCTGAAAACAGGTAAGGTGAAGCCGGTGATTGACAAAGTCTATGCTCTCGAAGAGACGGCAGCAGCCTTCCGACACCTGGAAGAGGGGCATGCGCGGGGTAAGATCGTCGTTTCGATGCGCTCTTCGAACTGACCCGGTCCTCGACCAGCCCAAAAAATATCCGCCGTGAAGAATCTCTTCACGGCGGTATCCCCAGGCCTACCGACCGAACGGCGGAGCCCTTGCTCACTTAGCTGGTCATGTTGATCGCGGGCGATGTCTGAGCGGTCAGACTTTGTGTCTCCAACTCTCTCAGGAACAGCTTCATCGCCAGGCGGCGGCACTCCGGACACATCCCGTGCGAACTCGGATGATGCGTGCGTCCGTCATAGAAGATGTGGGGGCTGACATACCCCGGCACGCCCATGCAGTGCCCGTATTGTTGTGTCCTTTTCGCCATCGCTTGTCTCTCCAGTTCCTTCACCCTTATCTATCGGCAAGCAAGAAGTTTTCTTGATACCTCAAGTTGACGTGACTATCTCGTCTACTTTAAGTATTCATGCGGGTTACAGAAGACTTTTTTCTATAGTTGAAGCATATTGAAATATCTCTTGCTTTTCACTCGAAGGAAGCTGGGAGTATTGCTTGAAGTTTGAGTCTCTCCTCGAGAGCCAAGGATCCGAAAAGGTTCAACAAGATGGGGAGTGTATGACGGCTATGTACTGGAAGAATTTGGGATTTAGAAGTAATATACTGGAAATAAGGTCTTTGATAATCCGCTTAGACAGGTGATATGTATTCACCATGCTTAGGACTGTTCCGTCGGAGATGGAAGAACTGGATACTGTACCGGGTATATACACTAACTTTTTTGGGTGGGCTTCTGTCCTTCAACAAGAAGGAGTATCTATGGAATGTATTGATAATAATAGAATAAAATAAAAACGAATATTGTTCATAGCGATCCGGCGTTCATGTCGTCGCCGGGGTTCAGGGTCGCGGATCGGTGGACACCAGACGTTTAGCGAGTGCCTCGATATGTTGTCCGTCGCTTCCACAGCAACCGCCGACCATCTTCAGTCGAAACTCCCTGAACGCTTTCATCAACCAGTCCGCATAGGTTTCAGGAGTCTCGTCCTGGATCAGGTTTTCCGCCTGGTCCAGTTCTTCCGCCGACAAACGTGATGTATTTGCCTGCAGCCCCTGCACCAGCCCCTCCGTATCCGGTGCGCGATCCATTGTGCGACGGTAACCGTCGATAAAGACCTCGGGGTGCACGCAGTTCACATTGATAAAAGCAGGCGGAGCGGAAAGATCGACGAGCGTGCGCAGCAGGTCTTCGAGTGGACTGCGGTCGTAGAGCCTGCCCTCCGAAGTGATGGAAACACTGATCCCGTAGGGAGATCCCGTATCGGCGCAGGCGCGTGCCAGTCCCACCGCTTCCGGGAGGGCAGGCAAGGTGGACGGAAGCAGGAAATCGACCCCGGCATCGGCGAGAGCCTTCGTTGTTTGGCGATGAAACTGAAAGGCATCTTCCTCGCTTAACCACTCAGCGGGTTTGACAACATCTCCACGAATGGCGATGAGGCCGCCGAGGCGGGTGGTTTCACTTGATAAACCGGCGTTTGTAACTCGTTCATGCATGAATTGTACCGCGTCTTCAAACAGTTCATCGGCATCCATCTTCAGCGTGGTTCGTATTCGATGCGCTTCAGCACGCCAAGTCGGCGTGAGAAGGATGAGGGGGAGGTGATGATCGTGTGCGATGCGGATGTACTCTTCATAGATCGCTGACATCGCGGTACGACCCTTCGACTCGCATAAGCATGCACTGTTAAGCAATTCAGGATGTACACCTGCGCCTGATCGTTTCAAGCGTTCAACAACGGCGCCTTCCATGAGAATACGAGAGTGTGTTTCGAGCCAGCGATTGAAGGATTGCATCACGACTGACCTTCCTGAAGAATCGAGGAATATGTGATAGTGCAAGATATCACTTCAGAAGCCCGTGATAAACCAGCATAGAAGCCTCCGTTGCCCTCCTCATGATGAAGATGAAGAGATGTTCGATCACTGGCACCGGATAGGATTGGGAATCGATGACCGTTTCTCTTCGAAGGCATTGTTTTTTATAAATAACTGGAAATACTCAGGGCTCTCCAAGCCGGTAGAGCTCGTGCAATGGTCCACTGGATCATTGTCCGACCTGCGCAGTTTTGTGCATCTGGTGCGCAGGTGATTCGAGGATCGTGAAGAAATGGACGATTGTATCAGATGCACCCGGAGTGATGATTTCTTTAAGTAAAACAAGCCATTAAGCACTAGAAGAGATGGTAATACGACAAGAAAACAAGATCAGGCATACGCCTTGCAAAACCTTATATCTGAGCAACATGCGGCAGCACGCTGGCACAGCGCGCTGTCAGGGCTGCCCGGGTTTGACGATCACGGTGATTTGACCTGAAGACGCCCGGGACATTGACAATCTTTTTGCGAGGAGGGCCTCATCATGAAAGCCATGCCTTCCTATTTCGGCGTCTTTCGACGTACCAATCGCTCCTCAGCGCGTGGTACCAATGGAGGAGTGTGTGTGGAGTGCGGGCATACCTTCAACTGGAGAAGTGTGAACAACCGCTGCTACACCTGTGAAAAGCAAAGTTCCGAAGCTCGTCGACCGATGTTTGTTGAGAGAGACATCCTGATGTCGGCCGGCAAAGCCTACGGCGATTAAGCTTTCCACACATGAATGCAGAATTCAACCGCCACACCTGAGAGGTGTGGCGTTTTCATGAGATCGTTGCTTACCTTTCGTTGTCATTGTGAAACAGGGAAGCTTCAGGCAGGCAGGAAGGGGCTGAACACTGCGTTCGAAGGGTATGCATTACAGTTATCTGCTGCTGGTTCTTCTTTTTCTTTCCGGATGTACCGAGCCGGAGATCGGCTCCACTCCGCCCGAACCCTACGATAGTTGGACCCAGTGGTTCACCATTCCGATCCGTGACACCCGTATGGAAGTGTACGCATCCAGGGAAACACCTGTCGCAGCTTACACGGAGCTGGCACTTTGGTTTCCCGAACGATTTCCCGGCGATCCGTCGCTTGACCATATGACCGTACTCTTACACCGCTCTAAAAGCACGGAAACCAACGTCTATATTACCGGTGGGGTTTGTGTCAACGATGCGGTATACGATGTGAACAAACAGGTGTATACAACATCCATTGCGCCGGATACTCAGGCTACGTGGACCCTCGAGTGCGGGTGGGAGGAAAATGGTGTGACCTGGCGGGGAGCCGCGACCTTCCTGATTGAAACCATGCCGGAGTACCCGAGAGTGCTGGAGCATTCCACCGGTGGCATGAGAAACGCGTACGTCTGGATTCAGCCGGACAGCCTGAAGAGGGGGCAGCAGGCAATTGAGGTGGAAATCTGGCGTCCGAACAGCCTGGGGCTGACCTATGATCTTGTCAGTGAAAGAGAACTGCTGGTAACGACATACATTGACCCGGACGAGATAACCGGCGAGCCTGACACTCTGCGTGAATTGAATGACCAACCTGGACGCTACACCTCGATGGTTACCATTTCTTCATTTGGCTCATGGACGGTAAGTCTGCATGAGGAAACCATCCCGGCACAGCAGGGAGTGCTCTTCATCTTCGATGTAAACAACAGTCCGGCGGAAGCGTCCGATCAACCCCGGCAATGAAGATCATTCAGTCGAAGTTGTCCGCGAAGGTACACCCGCCGCTCGGAAGCACAGTCAACTCAATCTCGCGGCCAATCCGGTTTCAGCCCGTGTCGCAGATCAGAGCTACTCCTCCGTGGCAGTTGTGTCAACCGGCTGGGGGATCTTCCCTCGCCACAGGTTTTGCACACCGTCCGGTCCAACCCATAGCTTGGCCACTTGACCGACCACACCGATTTCCTCGATCAGGGTCCCGTTCGCGCGAATGGTTACAGCTCCCGCACTGCCCAGGACGAGAACCAGTTGTTCCTCCGCTGTAAACGTGCGTTCCATACCGCGCCTCATCACCGTTTCCGCGATGGCAATCGAGTCTTGTCCATCGGCATAGACTCGTATATAGCAGCGGTCCTGGGCTTCGATTTGCACTTCGACCGGAGCTGTTGTCTTCTGGGCAGGTTTTTCAGGCGGGGGAGCAAGGGTATCCGCAGCTGGTCGTTCCACGATACGATCGTGATCTTTGACAACTTCTTCGAAAGGAATCTCATCATCGCTGGTTTGCGATTCAGATGGACTGCTGAGTTCGGTCGGTTCCTCAGACGGCTGTTCTACCGTGAGTTGCGGTTCGTCCGGGCGAAGGACGGTGATCAGAACCACACCGATCACGACAACCGCAACAGCGATCACCACATACAACAAAGTGCCGGATGAGAGAAAGGAAAAGGAAGGTCCCTGTTTCCACTGCACCTCGGGTTTGACACGCTCCTTCTTTTCTTCTTTCGGTTTTTCCCTGGTCTTTTCCTCGCCGGTTCCTTCGATACTTTCACGGTGGGACTGGGGAGTGGGGGTCGGGGCTTTGCCGGTGATACGGTCAAACTCCTCGAGCACTTCAGCTTCGTCCATTCCAACGATGCGGATATAGGTTTGGAGAAACGAGCGGACATACGCGTGAGGCAGAAACTCCCAATCTCCGCTTTCCATCTTTTCCAGATAAGTAAGGTTGATCTTGCTCCGGTCGGAAACGCGCGCAAGATCGAGATCCTTGTATTCTCTGGCGGCTTTGAGTTCCTCCAGAAACTTCTTCTTATCGGCCGGCATGTTGCCGGAAGTGCCCTTTGCCATGTAGCCTTCCGTGTCTTATGTGTGCAGCAATTCTGCTGCCGTTGTCAATACCCGTGCCAGAGGTAATCCTACCACATTAAAATAACATCCCTCAACACGGTCCACAAAAGAGGCAGCCTGTCCCTGGATACCGTAAGCGCCTGCTTTGTCGTACGGCTCACCCGTTGCAAGATAGCGCTCGATTTCTTCATCCGCGAGCGCACGCATACGTACAAGTGTGGATTCACCGGTCACAATACGTTTCCCTGACAGACAATAGTGAATCGCAAACGCTGTAACCACGGTATGGGTCCGATTGGCCAGACGTCGCAGGGTTTCGCGCGCTACCAGGTGATCACTCGGCTTGCCCAGTCCTGTTCCATCCAGAATAACGACTGTATCCGCTGCCAGAACAATGCCCTCTTTCACATCGGGCAAGATTGTTTCAAGTTTTTGCGTCGCATTGGTACATGCGGCTTCCACGGGGTGATGATCCTCGGGCTGTTCATCGATGTTCGCCGGGTTTACCTCAGGTTCAATCCCGATCTGCCGAAGCAACGCCAGCCTGCGTGGTGAAGCGGACGCAAGTGTCCATGGGATATCATAAATAGTGTCCGAGACCTGGTTCACAGCAGCGCTCCCGTCAAGAACGACCCCATTCCTGTTAACATCAACCATTTCAATCTTTTCTGTGAACTTGATACGTCGAATCGGTCAGGGTAGACAATCGCTCCGCCCGCTGTGTATGCCATGGGCAGTGCGGTTGACAGCAGAACCACAGGCAGATAGACCGGGTGCAGATTGCCGGCGTACCCGGGGACCGGAGTAAGCATCGCGGTCAGGAGCAGTACACCGCCGGCAAGGCGAAGGGTCAAAGGTGTACCTTGTATCAGCGGAAGAGTCTTGCGACCGCTTTCGCGGTCGCCGGGAAGATCCTCGACATCTTTCAGAAGTTCTCGTGCAAAGTGAACCAGCAGGGCGAATAGAGCCGGCCACCAGGTTTGACCGATATCAGCCCGGACTGCGACCGAACCGAAGAGAAACCCGGCGGCAGCGCAGGCTGCAACCAGCAGGTTGCCGATGACCGGCAATGAACGGCTGAATGCGGCGTAGATCAGCAGAGCCGGCGCAGTTACCACGGCGATGAAAAATGCTTCCACCGGAAGCATAAAAGCACAAAGCACTCCGAGGATGGATAAGGCGAGACCTGTCATTCTTGCCCTTGAAGGAGAGAGAGCACCACTCGCCACGGGGCGATTCGGCCGATTAAGCCTGTCGATGGCATAGTCAGCGGCATCATTGAGCGCATACCCGCCGGCGGCGATTATCGAAGCAACGAACATTGCTGTCCAGAGCCGACTGTCAGTCAGAACAGCGGCTTCTCCCGTTGAAACCAGCGCGCCGACCGCAACTGCTACAGCCGTAATCAGAAGATTCAGCGGCCGAACCAGTAGTATCCATGCTTTGAATTTCAAGTGCCGGCCCGAAGTATCACAAAAGTGCCGTCGGACCGCCGGGGCCGTAGGACAAGCGCAATCCTTCCTCCAAACCCGGAATCGAGGTGTCGAGAATACGGCGGGCGGCGGTACTGTCGAATGATGTGTCCTGGGGCTGAATCCCCTCCGGATCGTGTTTGCTGCTGTGAGTCTCGAGGATTGTGGAGACATCTCGATTCTTGTGCTTCAGGATCATACGTCCGAAGGTTACACGGTTGACTCGATGGCTACCGCCAAGGTGCAAGATGCCTGTGATGGGATTATCGATGATTTCGACCAGGATATTGCTCAAGGTAACTACATCGATCGGACTGCGAATCTGGTTGACGAACAGCGGAATGGGTTCACCTGCTTCTTCCTTGTTCAACACCCATTCGGAAAAGGAACTGCCGCGGAACATGGGCGGCCCGTAACAATTGTTGAGTCGTAATAAGAGATAATTATCGACAGTCGCCATAACAGTGCGCTCCGCGGCGCGTTTGGTCTCACCATAAACGCTAAGCGGGTTGGGAGCGTCCGTCTCCCGGTAGTTGCCCCGTACACCATCAAAGACCATATCCGTTGAGGTGTAAATGAAACGACAGTCGATTTTCGCTGCCTCTTCCGCCAGATGACGTGTCGCGACGTGATTCACTTTCCATGCGGCGAGGCTGTTTTTCTGACAGAACCGCAAGGATGTTATCCCTGCAAGATGCAAGATCACGGAAGGTTCAGTTTCCTGAATGAACTCGCGAACAGTTTCCTTACGAGTCAAATCGAACTGACGTTGCCGTTCCATCGCCAACGGGACAAATCCTGAAGCACCGTGCACGCCGATGCATTCCGGACGTTTGGCGACTTTGGCCCAGACATGCCCGCCTATAAATCCGCTGATACCCGTAATCACAATCGGTCGCATGAACTCTTTCCCGTCTCCGAACAACTCCCGCACAGAAGTCTTGGAAAATAACGTCTTCCGGTGCCGGGAACAAGAGAAGGCGAATTCGGAGTCCCATGCCGTTCAGATCATTGGTCTTGACGAATGCTCAGGAT
>WJJA01000473.1 GCA_014729955.1 bacterium | reverse complement strand
CGGTGACACCGTGGACACGGGTTTGCAGAAGCAGCATCTGCCCGATCCCGACCAGCGTGCGTTCAAGATAGGTGCGCTCGAGAGCGTCGCGATGTGAGAGCAGCTCATTCTCCTCCCACGCCGCCAGCACCCTTCTGAACGGGCTCTTCAAACCCCTCGATGCCATCACACCACCTTCAGCTCGCCGGCCAGCATGGCCTTCATCAGTTTCGCACTGCGAACCGCCTGCCCGGCGTGACAATTGTTAAAGAAAAGATAAGATGTTTCCGCGCGCTCCTCCATCGCCTTCAAGCGAGGAATCCAGCTTTTCAGTTCCTCTTCCTCGTAGTCCCAGTCATATCGGTCTCCCGCCTTCGGATTGTACCAGGTCTTGCGATTTCTGCCGTGAAAACGGACATAACCGACCCCTCCCGTAGCTGCCGGACGGGGACGGCTCAACCCGCGCAATGCCGGCTGATCGACCGTGACCCAGTGCGCGCCAAGCCGGGACAGCCACTCAATGGTATCGTCCCGGTCCCAGCTGATATGCCGAAGCTCGACGAACAGCGGTACATCGCCGCAACGCTCAACGACAAGCTCCAGATAGTCCCGCTCGCCCTGTTCATTATGAAACGAGGCCGGGAACTGCCCCAGCACACCGACCAGCATTCCCCGGTCACGAAGCGGCGCCAGCAGGGGAAGAAACTCGCTTACCTCCTCGCCGTCACGCTCCCGTTTGTGCGTTGTTTCGCCGGGAAGCTTCACAGTAAACCGGAATCCTTCCGGCACCTCCTGCGCCCACCGTGCGACCTGTTCCGGCTTCGGCAGCGCGTAGTAGGTCATGTTGATTTCCACTGCGGGAAATCGTTCAGCATAATAACGGAGCCACTGCTCCTTCGGCAGGTCCGGCGGATAGAATGCCCCGCTCCAGTCGGGGAAATGGTACCCGGAAGTGCCGATGATGATCATGAGAGCGGCCGTCCCTCCTTCGCCGCCAGTCGCCCCCGTTTGTACACCTGCGAAGCATGGTTCACCCCGAAATGATAGGGCACCTGCTCGATACCATCGGTACTCCACACCACCAGGTCCGCCAGGGCGCCTTCGCCAATCCAACCGCGATCGGTCAAGCCAAGGGCACGCGCCGATCCGGCGGTCGCCATCCAGAACGCCTCTTCCGCATTGACACGAAACCGCATCACCGCCAGGTGCAACGCCATCGTCATCGACTCGCACATCGAACTGCCGGGATTGAAATCGGTCGCCAGCGCACAGATCACACCGCGGTCGATCATCTCGCGCACCGGGGGATCTTCCTTCATACGCAGGAAGTGTGCCGCGACCGGCAGCAGTCCCGCCACGGTTCCGCTCGAGGCCAACTTCTCGATGCCTTCATCATCGATGAACTCGATATGATCGGCAGACAACGCTCCAAGATCCGCCGCCAGTTTCGCGCCGCCAAGGGGAGACAACTGGTCGGCATGCACCTTCACCTTCAAGCCGTGTTCTTTCGCCGCCAGGAGTATGCGTGTCGATTCTTCGATCGAATACACCCCTGTTTCGCAAAAAATGTCGCACGCTTCCGCCAGGCCTTCGCGTGCGACGTACGGAATCATCTCATCAATCAGTGTCGCAATGTAACCTTCATGATCGTCACGGTATTCCGGAGGGAATTCATGGGCGCCGAGGAAGGTCGGGAAGAGGTCCAGCGCATGCACGTCGTTCAACCTTCGAATCACACGCAGCATCTTGTATTCAGCGTCCGGCTCGAGACCATACCCGCTTTTGGCTTCCAGGGTAGTGGTTCCCGCCGCAAGCGCATTATCGAGGAAGGGCAGACTGTGGGCGAAGAGATGGTCTTCCGTCGCTTCACGCACCCTGCGTGCGGAATTCAGGATCCCGCCGCCCGCCGCGGCGATCTCTTCGTACGACGCACCGCGTGTACGCAATTCAAATTCCGCTTCCCGGGTCGCGGCAAACACCGGGTGGGCGTGAAAATCGATCAAGCCGGGTGTGACACCCATACCGTTCAGATCGACGCGTTCCGCTTTGGTCAGGGGAGCGTCAGCTTCACGTCCAATCCAGCGAACCAGGCCGTTTTCAAGCAGAATCGAGTCCGCATCGAGTTTTCGCATTTCATAAGGGACACCGTTTTCATCCGGTGACGCAGGAGTTCGTATCCAACCGGCGTTGGTGAGCAGGACAGGCATGTGAATTTTCATGGTTATTACCAATTTTGTAAAAATGAAAGGTACAAAAAGGCCTCGGTAAGAACAAAGCGATCCCGCGGGTGATCAGAATTTCCTGTTCGGCGATCCGCCCGCGGTGCACTCGGTGCAATCCGTATTCAGCCGAAGAAGAACTTTACAACGATGAACGCGGCGATCAGGCCCGAGGCGTCGGCAATCAGGCACGCAGCCAGGGTGTGACGACTGCGTCGCACGCCGATGCTGCCCAGATACACCGCCAACACGTAAAAAGTCGTTTCCGTCGAGCCCATCATCACGCTTGCGAGCCGTCCGATAAACGACTCCGGGCCGTGAGTTTCAATCAGATCGCTCATCAGCCCGAGGGCGCCGCTGCCGGACAGGGGTCGGACCAGCGCCATCGGAAGTGCTTCGGGCGGGTAACCGACCAGTTTCAGCGCAGGCGACAACAGATTCGCAAACGCTTCCAGCGCTCCAGATGCCCGGAACACCGCAATGGCAACAAGGATCGCGACCAGGTAAGGG
>WJJA01000472.1 GCA_014729955.1 bacterium | reverse complement strand
GGCAAACTCATCTATTCATTCCCCCTTCGGGCGGTCCCAACTGCGTCATCTGCTTTGTTGCGAAGGATTCGCGGTATGGCAATACAGCTTCATTCTTCGCGCCTCACATCTGACGCAGTTTGAACTCGTGAAATATCCGGGATAGCACAATACCGACAGACGCCGAACGATGCCGGCGGCCTGTCCTCCGTCCGAAAATGCCGGAAGAGCTTTGCAATATACGAGCGAGTGATTCACCGCGTTCCCGCACCACGAACGTAGTTGAATCAGTAACACCTTCGGAATTCCGGAACGGTCCGACAAGCACGCTCGGGAGGCAGGGATGCTTCAAGAGGGGTCCGGGCTGGTACCGGGGCTACGGCGCGGTCACCGTGATGGTCGCTCCCTCGCAGCCGATCGTAACCGCCTGGGAAAGGCAGTCATAGGCATTGGACAGTCCGGTGTCCATGTTCACCTCCGTGGCGCCGGTGGTCAGTCCCGTAAACGAAATAAACGCGAGGGTGCCGTCGCCGTCCGCATTCGTGCCGGTCGGTTTGTTGCCGTTAAAGGTAATCGACCAGGTGACTTGCAGGGTGATGGTGCCGTTGATCGGATCCACATCGCTTTCGAAGAACATGTGGTTGTTGTCGAGGGCAAACTCTCCCTCTTCGATCAGGGCGGGGTTGGCTCGCAGTGCGATCGGATCGTAGTTGATCACCAGTTCCAATGCATGCAGATCCTGCGCCCCCTCGATGCGCAAGGGAAACATCAGGGTGTCGTCCCGTGCGAAGGAGGTGTCCGGACCGCAGATCGTGATCTCCGCCTGTGTATCGAATCCGAGCAGGCTCGAGCTGGTGCGGTTGCCCTCCTCATCATGAGAGGCAACGAAAAACTCGTAGGACGTCTGCGGCGATAACCCGGTCAGCCCGATCACATGCTCCCGGATATAGTTCGCAATGACCAGGCTGTCTCGCTCCTCGCCGGCGAGTCCGTAGATGACACGAGAATCGGCGGGCTCGTTGGTACGCCAGGCGACCGCAGCTGTGTTTGAGGTCGTGTAGAGCACCTCGACATCGATCAGTTGCGGTGGCTCATCGTCCGCGACCGTGGAGAAACTGATGATATCCGACGTGCTGCTGAGCCCGTTGGTTTCGGTGGACCGCACCTGCACATAGTATTCGTTCGCCGATTCAAGATTGTCCAGGAGCAGAGTGTGGTTGACAACGAGATTTTCGATGAAGGTGGAATCGGTCCAGTCGGCCGGCGTTTCACTCCAGTAGGCACGCGAATCGGAAGGGATGTCGGTATCCCAGATCACCCGTGCGGAATTGCTGCCGATCTCGACGATCGCGAGGTTGCTGATCAACGGTCCGCCTTCGCCGCCGGTGGTGTCGGGAGTGGTGAAGGTCGCCTGGGAGGTCGAAGCGGTCAGCGAATCGGTCGAGAGCGCGGAAATCTTGTAGACATACTGCGTGGCGGGCGACAGGCCTGTCAGGCTTACACTGTGGTCCTTGCGATAGAAAAGCGTATCATAGGCGATCTCATCATAGAGCAGTGAATCGTCCTGCAGCGAGTCGGGAACGCCTCCTGCATTGACACCGTAGGCGATTTCCGCCACTGCCGGGTAGTTCACCGTGAAGTCCACCGTCGCCCGAAAGGGTGTCGTGGACACCGAAACGTCAGAAATCGTGAGCTCGTCGTCCACCGGATTGATCCCGTTGTCCCCCTCACTCTGTTGGCTGCAGCCGATCCAGGTGATACCCATCAGGGCGGCTATCAGTGCCGAGCTGATCGTCGTCGCGAGTTCACGCTTCATTGGGCATTCTCCAGTCGTGTCGCCGTGTAAGTCACCGCTGTGCTGTCGGGCAGCGTCCAGGTGCCGGTGAGCGTGGTGTAGCCGTCATAGTTGCCGGTCAGGTCATGGCCGTGCCTGGACTGTACGGTCAGGGTGCGACTCAGGTAACGGATTTCACCGAAGACCGGGAAGTGCTCATTCTGACGTTGTCCGTTGGTAATGTGAGACCCTTCGAACGCTTCGATCTCGTTGTACCGTTTGCGGAACTGGATCGGCAGACCTTCCGTGGTGGTGCCGAAATAGAGCCCGTTCGGCGGTGTCGGAAACAGCACCTCCATGCGGGCCGGGATATGAAGATCCCCGGTTTCCGCGCGAAACACCACCGAGTCGGAATAGATACCGTTCGGCACGCTTAGATCGCATACCGTTTCGATCTCATTGGATTCCCCGGCGGGAATGATACCTCGAATCACCGGAAACACCACCCAGTCGGGTTTGTTCAGCAGTACCCATTCCATATCGCTCTCGCCGGGATTCTCCAGTTCAATCACATGTTTCTGCACCTTGAAGTAGTAACCGAGGGAGTCGGGCCGGACCGTAAGTTCCGCCTCTTCGGTCTCCTGCATCTCGGTGGTGCAGCCGGCAAGAAAGAGCAGCAGCAGACACAACAGGGCAAACCCCGGCCCGATGCGTGGCCCACGCATGCGGTAGGGCGTTCTGATCAGAACTCTGAGCGTTTGCTGCAAGAATTTCATCCCCGGTCTTTTCCGGCACGTTCACTGTTTCAATATACGATGACCGCCCGGAACCGTTTGTGCCGCACGGCATCGACTTCAGGCGGACCAATCCCTTTCTCTCGTAGTATCGGCAACCCTGGAGGAGAACTTGAGGTTTTCTCGCAGAGAGACCGGAGAGATTCTTCAAGTCGACAGGAGTGCGATTCGACTCGAATCAGATCAGATCCCGCCGGGCTGCCTGAGGGTTGTTCAGGGGGATGGTCACAAGCCCAAGCTCTTCGCCGTCATGGGCGCATTGGAAGGAATGTGTCGGGCCGAAGGTTTCACGCCATCGACCGGTCAGGCGAGGGGCTTCGTGGATGTGGCCGTGCAGTGTGATCGCCGGACGGTGCAGTTCAATGAAACGCTGGATCGCAATGGACCCGACATGTACGTCCATCGGAACATAGTCGATCATCCTGCCGTCCAGCGCCGCACGGTCGAGCGCGCAGTGGTACGGCGGGCTGTGGAACAGCCAGATTGTACGGTCGGGTTCGCATTCAGGCTTCAGTTCGTTCAAATCGCCGGCGATGGTGCCGAAACGCACCTCCCGCATGTCGGTTTCCACCGTTCGCACGCCCTCCTCCGGCGACACACACCCCGGGTCGACATAACGGGACACATCGTATCGTTCCCAATCCTTCAACTGAAAGGGGCTGGGCGGTACCCCGGCATACCCGCAGATCGTCCATTCCCGCCATGTCACACAGCGGTTGTGCAGGTAGGTCCACAGCCCTTCATCCTCGTAACGTTTTACCTCCACTTCATTCGCGCGTGGATCGTCGTTGCCGAGGATTACGAAGATCGGTGGATAGGATGCACCCATCTCGTCACGCAGTGCACGCAAACGGGCGGGCAGATAGTCGAGCAGAAAGTCGCCGTCGCCCGCAGCGTCGCTCGTGCAGCTGAAGCCGTGCGGGAGCAGGTCTCCCGCGATGAAGACAAGATCCGGTTGGGAGCGACGGACAGCCTGGAAGAGGGTTTCGTACCGGCGCCGACGGCCGTGCAGGTCGCTGACAGCGAAGGCGAAGGGACGTTCGAGGGAGACGTGATCGGTCATCGGGTCGGCTTGTCGGTTGGCGTCAAACGTTCCCTCACTTGGGGCGGCAGGTGACCATCATCGTTCGGTCGTTCTCTTCGTCGTGGGGATGGAACTGGCCCCATGCGTTGACCGATTCAATCTTGAAGCCGCCGTCTTCCACAATACGCTTCAAATCGTCCCACTTCCAGACAAACTGGTAGTGGTTTTCGACATACATGATTTCCACGTTGTGCGGATACATCTCGTACATGTGATGAACGGTGCTTCGATCTTCGATATAATAGGCTTTGTGCACGTAAAAGCCCGGCATCACCTTGTCGTAGTCCAGGTACTCGCCGTACGTCTGCTGTGCCCCGATTTCGGTGAGCAGGTCAAACACAAACAGACCCTTCGGCGCCACCATCATACGAACCATGCTGAGGAACAGCTCGAGGTCCGCCTGGTTGTGGAAGTAGTTCATGTTCTGGTGCAGACAGAGCACCATGTCCTGGTTGTCGAAAGGCAGCTTCTGCTTCATGTTGGAAAGATAGAACGAGACCGGCACGGCCTTGTAGTCGGCAAAACCGGCCGCCCAGTCCACCATCTGCTGCGTGGTTTCCACGCCGGTTACCTCGAATCCGCGCTCGGCAAGGTGATGCAGCAGCAGACCCGTGCGGCAACCGATATCCGTGACCATCCGAACGTTGACATGGTGGTGCTGTGCGAGACGGACGAGATGAAGCGAAAGCTTGTGGTAGTTCACATCGGTGTGGATTTCGTCGTAGTACGGGCAGATTTCCGTAAAGGGAGCGACATCATGCATCTCGCGGGACTTCGGATCGTATTTCCGCTTCAGTAATGTCATACCCTTACGACTCCTCCTTTACGTGTTGAAGACACACCTCGTCGAGGAGCAAAGTACTCAACGCTCCGGATTCTCCGCAAGAGGATCTCCTTTTCATACACGAGAAGCGGACAATCCGGAGTTTCCGTCAAGCCTGCATTTTCTTCAGATTTTGGAGAAATCGGCATTGCTTCATCCCGTAAGCCGATGTCTCGGCACTCCCGGGAACATCTTTTCGCCTGTCGCACGTAAAGTTTATATTCCCTAACCCGGATATTTCACGAGTTCAAACTGCGTTAGACAAGAGGCGCGAAGGATGAAGCTGTATTGCAATACTGCGAATCCTTCGCAACAAAGCAGAGGACGCAGTTGGGACCGCCTGAAGAAGGAATGAAAAAAGAGTTTGGCCTGGACAGAATCTGTGCCGAAGAAAAACTGTATGGCGCGATATTAGCATGTTGTTAATACAGTTGTTAGAAAAGAATATTCTCTTTATTCATGAAATATTCGGGCTAACCTTCACAACAGACATACAACCGTAAGGATGATGCAGTCATGAAATTCGGTGAGTTTGAAGTCTTTTTGCTTGAAGATGGTGCGTTTCGACTGGACGGCGGCGCGATGTTCGGCGTGGTCCCGAAAGTGATGTGGCAGAAGCTGGCCCCGCCGGACGACAGCAATCGCATCCTGCTGCACGCCAACTGCCTGCTGGTGAAAACCGGCAGCGAGACGGTGCTGATCGATACCGGTCTCGGCGGCAAATGGGACGACAAGACACGCAATATGTTCGCCGTGGATGAACCGCGCCGGTTGATGACCGAGCTGGCACGCTGTGACGTGGCAAAGGAAGACGTTACCCACGTGGTACAGAGTCATCTTCACTTCGACCACGCCGGCGGCGGCACCTATGTCGACACGGACGGAAAATTGAAGGTGCAGTTTCCCCATGCGAAATACATCGTGCAGAAAGGGGAGTGGGACGTCGCAAACCATCCGAACCTGCGTGATCGCATGAGCTATCTGCCCGAAAACCTGGAGCCGCTCGAAGAGGCCGGCGTGCTTGAACTGGTTGACGGCGATGCCGAGGTGCTGCCCGGCATACGCATGCGTGTCACCGGCGGCCACACGCGGCACCACAGCATCATCCAGGTCACTTCCGACGGGCACACACTGGTCTTTAACGCCGACCTGATCCCGACTGCGAGCCATCTGCATGTGCCCTACGTGATGGGCTACGATCTCTACCCGCAACAGACCATGGACTTCAAGAGCCATTACCTCCCCGAAGCCCATGAAAACGGATACCTGATGATCTTCGAGCACGGTCCGAGCCTGAAAGCGGGCCACCTGAAAAAAGACGACCGGGGTCGCTGGAAAGCTGAACGATTCGACATGGACGTGCCGAACTATGAGGCCGCACTTGCGCTGTGATCCCCGCACCTGTCACCCGATTGCCGGAGAGATGCGATGAGCATCAAGTTGCCCGGTGGAATGGAACGGGTCCGGGACAGCGAACGGAATCTTACGTCGGCCGCACGTGAACCGTCAACCGGCCGCCTGTACGGCGCCGGGCCGGTACCGTTCAACGCACGCATTATAGAGCGACGCGATTTGAACGATCGACTCGCGATCATCCGTGTGAAGTTCGAGAAAGGTGCGCCGCCCCATTTCGAACCAGGCCAGTACATGGACGTGGGAATAGTCGTCCATGACGCCGAGCGTGATTCCATCGGCAACAGCCCGCATCGCAACCTGTTGACACGATCCTATTCCATCGCCTCCAGCCCGGAACGGGAAGTACTCGAGTTTTACGTCAGCCTGGTCAAGCGCGGTATTCTTACCCCCAGACTGTGGCGTCTGCGTAAAAACGACCGTCTATGGGTACAGCCGCGACCACGCGGACGATTCACCCTGGAGCCGGTACCGAAAGAGGCGGATGTGCTGCTGATCGCCACCGGTACAGGCATCGCCCCTTACATTTCCATGCTTCGCACATACCGTCGCAGCAACCGCCTGCACCGTGCCGCGGTGGTCCACAGCGCCCGTACTCCGGTCGAACTGGGCTACCACGAAGAACTGCGGGCGATGTCGAAGGAACAGGCCGGCCTGCGCTACATTCCTACGATCACCGGTGACAGGGAAGCATCCACCTGGGAAGGCTTGCGCGGACGGGTACAGACGCTGCTCGAGAGTGGACGTCTCGAAGCGCTGTCCGGCTTTTCGCTCGATCCTGTCCGCGCCCATGTGTTCCTCTGCGGCAATCCGAAGATGGTGGACAATGTGAGCGAGAACCTGGAAACCCGCGGCTTCACACCCCACACACGCATGCGCGCCGGCAACATTCACACCGAACGGTACTGGTGATATGGCTGAAGCACTCAACAATGCCGTGCTTGCACAACGTATCGACCTCGATGATCGCTACGCGCTGTTCCGAGTGAAGCCCGACCGGCCTCACCCTCCCTTTGTCGCCGGGCAATGGACCGAAATGGGGCTGCCACGCGCCGAACGTGAGGAGGAAGGTCCAACATCGGCCGATTTCGTTCGGGACGGTATCGTGCGGCGTGCCTATTCGATTGTCTCCGCGCCCGAAGACCCGCTCTGGGAATTCTTCTTCAATCACGTGGAGGAGGGCGGCCTGACACCCTGGCTGTGGCGCTTGCGCGAGGGTGACCGACTCTATGTCGAACCGCAGGCGCGCGGGGGGTTTACGCTGGACGGGCTTCCCAACCTGCACACGGTCCTGGCGGTCGCCACCGGCACCGGCGTAGCACCCTTCCTCTCCATGCTGCGTCACTTCAGGTCCAACCCTCCCTGGCAGCGTTTTGTGCTGCTGCACGGCGCACGCACCCCGGCACGACTGGGTTACCTGCCTGAACTCACCGAGTACGAGTCGGACCATCCCGGGTTTTCCTACCTGCCGACGGTGACACGTCCTCCTGTCGATGACCGTTGGGAGGGCTTGCGCGGGCGTGTGGTCGAACACCTGCGCTCGGACACCCTCGCTGAAACCGTCGGCTTTGACATTCAGCCGGGCACCATGCGAGCGTTCCTCTGCGGCAACCAGGCGATGATTACCGATGTCGAGACGTTGCTGATGGACCGTGGATTTCAACCCCGCTGGATGGATGAGGGCGGTGACATCCATACCGAGATTTATTATTAGTGACCGGACGGTCTACGGCTTGCCGCGGCTTTGATTCACTGT
>WJJA01000471.1 GCA_014729955.1 bacterium | reverse complement strand
GTTCTTCACGGACTGGGAAGCTGAAGAGGAGGAGCAGTTCGTCCGGCGCCTGCTGTCGCCGGGTCTGCTGCCTGCGGACTCAACGTCCGAATGGACCTTTGAAGAGGTTCGACGCACGGAATGGGGTGATTCAACGTTGCTGCGTGAACAGTATCGTCTCGAAATCTATCTGGCGTTGGCCGATCTGCCGGTAGTCTACGAAGGGATCGCTGAACTGCTCCTTCGACGCGGTGAGGACGGTGGATGGCGCATCAAGCGCTGGTTGGATGACTCCGCGGGAGAGAACCCGGCGATGAGCCGACTGCGCGCGGCGTTGTAAAATGTATGCTCGTTTGTTAGGAAACTGCACATTGGAGGCGCATGCAGATTGCGCAACTGGACGGCGAACGCGGCCGCCTTTGGGGGATCATCCTGCTGGTAAGCCTGTTGCAGGCTGGATGTATCAACCCGTTTGCTCCCGAGGAAGGCGACATCGGCGGCGATTTGTGGGAACCGCAGACCACCATCGGCGGGATGCTGCGGAACTTCCAGACGTCCTATATGTTGCGTGACAGCTTGCGCTATGCGGATATCATCGCGGACGAGTTCGTTTTTCAGTACTTTGACGTGGAACGTGAACGGTATGACGAGTGGTACCGTGAGACCGAACTGCGAACCACCGGCAAGATGATGCGAGTCCTGAACTCGCTCGATCTGCGCTGGGGGCCGATTCCGGCATCCGTCGACACCTTTGCCGTGCAGGACAGCCTGTTGGAATTCACGGTAAACTTCAGCCTGTCGCTGGAGGGATTCGAGCCGGTGTTCGGCTTTGCACGTTTTCGAAGCATTGCGAAAAGTGAGACCGACGGCCGTTTTCGGCTGGTGCTGTGGCGGGATGATTATTAGCCGGGGGATCGAGTGAAACGCAATCGTGACGGCTCCTTGCTGCGACCTTTGCTGACAGGATTCCTGGCAGGCCTGTTCCTGACCCTGGGTGTCGTCCTTGCTGTCGTATACATGAAGGGCGGCTTCACTGGTGCGTCGCTACGAAAGTCGACCACAAACCAGGAAACACCCTCCGCGTACGGTAGGGTGGGATACCCTGAAGCGGAGACGATGGATCGTGCGCCGGCCGGCACAGACTCCGCAAAACGCAGCGGCGATCGCCTCAATGAAACGGATCATCGGCCGACGATCGCCCTGGTGATTGACGATTTCGGCAACCAGTGGGACACGGAAGCTGTGCAGGGTCTTCTGCACTGGGATCATCCGCTGACCGTGGCGGTCATCCCGGGTTTGTGGGCGAGTGAGCGTTGTGCACGCAAGGCGCTCGAACAGGGCAAGGAGGTGATCCTGCACCTGCCGATGGAACCGGAAGACGACGAGGCGCCGGTGGAAACCTTTATGCTTCGTCGCGGTATGGGACGCGAGGATGTCGAGACTCTGCTGGCGCGGGGATTGACGACGGTTCCCGGTGCGACAGGTCTTAACAATCACCAGGGGTCAGCAGCAACAGCGGATACCACGGCCATGACCGCACTGGCCGAAGCGGCCGGCGCACGCGGCTGGTATCTGCTCGACAGTGTCACCTCCCCGAAAACCGTGATGCGCGCCATGGCGGAACAATGGGGCATACCGGCGATGTCGAGAGATATCTTTCTGGATCATACGGACGATCCGGACACCATTCGCGCAGCGCTTCGAAAGGCGATCGAAAGAGCCAAACGTACCGGGGGCCCGGTGGTGGTGATCGGGCATCCTCGAAGGACGACCTGGAACGTATTGCGAGAAACCATACAACCCGGCGACCACGACATTCGCTGGGTAACACTATCCGAAGCGATAGGGAAACCAGGATGAAACTTTCACTCTTCATGAATCCGATTGCGCAATTGCGGCAGTGGAGCGGGACGGAAACACCGGATCCTGTGACCATCGCCGCGGCGGCAGAAATGGCGGGCATTGACGGAATCGTGTGTGCGTACACGGCAGAGACCGGAGAGGTGACAGACCGCGATCTGCGGATACTGAAGACACTGCCGACTGTCTATCTGCATATTCTGATTCCGCCGAGCAATGAAGAAATCCGCCGTGTGATGGAGCTGAAGCCGGATCAGGTGACCTTTGTGCCGGAACGCGGGATGGGACCGGACGCCGAGTTGCGGGATGATATGGATGAAGAGGACCTGCTTGGCACAGTGGAAAACCTGCATGCCGCCGGCATCAATGCCGGTGTGATCGCAGGACCGGAGGTTGCACAAATCAAGGCAGCAAGGCGACTTGGAGTCGACTTTGTTGTCCTGAACACACACGGTTATGCCCGCGCCGGCAGTCCCCGGCAGGCTCTGCATCGCCTGGAAGAGGTTGAAGCATCCATGATTGCCGCCGGCAAGCTCGGGATGCGTGTACAGGTGTTCGGCGGCCTTGACCATCGTAACCTGAACCCCGTCGTGGAATGTGACGGTGCGGAAGAGGCGATCCTGGGACACCGTTTCCTGGGGCGTTCCCTGCTGATCGGGCTGGAACGTGCCGTGGATGAAGTCAAACGTGCGCTGGTGCAGTAATGCAGAAAAGCCTGCCTACATTCGTCCCGTTTGCGGGTGCGGTCCTGGCCGCTGCCGTCTTCCTCTGGATCGGATGCGAAGGTAAGCCCGGGGCGGATGGCAAAGACGTGGATCCCATCGATCATACCGCCCCGGATGTTCGCTGGCTCTGGCCGCCGGGCAACACAAATGTCTTCTATGATTCCATCACGTTCGTGCTGCATGTGGAAGACAGCGAGGGTGAAGTCGCGCAGGTTCGTGTGTTCGTCAATGGATCCGATTCTCTTCGAAGCGGGACCGTGCTGCGAAAAGAAACACCGCCCTGGATCTTTCCCCTGGATGAATCGGATCTGGCGGGTTTACCTCGACAGTTCACCGTGTACGCCTCAGCAGAGGACACCTCCGGCAACCGTCACACCGTGCCGACCTTCATACTCCAGCGTCATACCCCGGAAGGCGAAGAGCCGCTGGTGTACTACAGTTTTCAACCCTCTGACTCCATTGACTTTCTGCCCATGCCGTTCGTTCGTCCGAATCGAACCTACCGGGAAATTGCCGTGCGGTTTTCCGCCCTGTGGACGGTCGATTTGATCGAAGCGGTGTGGCAAATGTATGAACCCCTGCCGGATACGGTAGATACGCTGTTTTCCGACCCGTATAACACGCCGGCAGGAATCCAACTGATTCTGCGGAGCGCGGATGAAGAAGGCATGCCGGGGGAGGTATTGGACAGCCTGTTTATTCAGGAAAGCTATCTGAATTATGCGCAAAATACCCAGGCACCCAACAGACGCGAGTTGCATGAATGGGGCGCGAACGAATTGCCCTACCGGTTCAGCAAGGGCGAGGAATTCTACCTCGGGTTACGTGCCGTACGCGATGAAGAGGCGAATACGACCGGGGTTTATGTTCGGATGTCCCCCGACCCGGGTGCGTCGCCGGAGGTGATCGGGCGGACGTTGCTGCTGGGGGACGATGGAGAGTGGTACTCGACACGAACGGTCGATTCGGACAGTGTGCTGCGCGACCTGTATGCGCATGTGGTGATACGGTATTTTTCACCGGACTCGATCGTAGCGGGCACGGGGGATGCACCGGGCGCGGGGGGGATCGTGAGTGCCGACAGGGACTGATTTACTCATTCGCACATAAGCAGACATGGATATATGGATATGTGGCAGTTTTCATGCACCACCGGACAGCCTGAACGCACCGCCCGTCCTGCCGTCGGACGCATGGCCGGCACGCTGCTCATTGCCGTCGCGGTCTTCGCCGGATGTGAAGGCCCCCAGGGGCCGCAGGGTGAAGGCATCAACGAACTCGACATGACGTCCCCCGAGGTCATTGTGACAAGGCCGGGTTACGGTGAGACCGTCTACTCCGATACCTTCCATTTCGGAGCGGTAGCGTCGGACAACGATACGGTTTCCGGCATCGAGTTCCTGGTGGACGGAACCGAAATCACAGGCAGCTTTCTTGCACAACAGGCCGGGCAGGTCAAGTACGGCGTCAACTGGCGACGGAACCAGACACCGATCGAAATCGGCGCTCATGTGCTGCAGGCGCGCGCTCGAGACGCTTCCGGAAACGAAGGGTATTCCCCGCCCCTGTTGTTCTACCGTGAACCGATTCCGGCGCAGGATACCATCGCTTACTTCGCGGATCCGTTTCAACAGGGATTCGAATTCGATGTGATGCGGATTCCGGATGTGTATGGCGATCGTTACTGGAATGTTCGCTTCTCGCCGCTGGATTCCTGCCAGGTACTGCAGGTTGTGTTCAACTTTTCGGATCCGTCACAGGAGCCGGGTGTAGACGGTCCCTGTGACATCCGTATTCATTTCTGGGAATCCACGGATGAATTGCTGCCGGGCACGGCGGTGGACAGCTTTGATGTCGGCGGCGACACATTGAACTTCGATACTTCGGTGTTTTTTGATGTGGAAGATCTCGATCTGATCTTCGAAGGCGACTTCCATGTAGGCTTTTCGCCGTTCGCGGAAAACTACGCTCAGTACCTCGAAGACAATCTGGGCATGGCCATCGGTGTCACCATCGATCCTGAACGCCTTGCCGACGGGGACACGCACCGTTCCATCGAATACGACGGTATCGAAGACCCCGAGGGCGAGCAGACCGAAGCCGGCTGGCGCACCATGTACAACAACTACGGGGAAGAAAAACGGGATCTCCACATTCTGGTACTTGTGCGGTACCATGACGGAAGCACCGCGTGGGTGCCGGACCCCGGCGCCGGTCGTCGTGGATCTCTTGAGTCTCTGACCGGCAGGTAAACTCGGAATGCTTATGCACGGTGAAAAAAGAAACACACATCCTGTCGCATGGTGGCTCGCAGCCTTCATGGCCGCCGTGATTCTGTTCGGGTGCCAAGGGCCGGAGGGCGATCCGGGGCGGGACGGCGTCGTGCCGGACACTGAACCGCCCTCTGTAGAGATGGTCGAGCCCCTCTACGGCGACACTCTCGACCTCGAATTCACAGTCCACGTTCGCGCCGGCGACAATGTCGGGATCGACCGCATCCTGTTTTACCTGAACGGCAGCGCGCAGATCAACGATACCACGCAGGCCGTTGACTCGACCGGAGAGTCAGGAACCTACTCGTTCACTTTCAACGCAACAGAAATGGGTATGCTCCACGGTCAGCATACTCTCGCCGCACGAGCCTTCGATGAAAGCGAGAACACGGAAACCACCCCGACGGTGATTGTTACATACTTCGGAGCGAGCGAGAACAGCCTCGACTCACTTGCGTACTTCGGCATGGGCAATCTTGACTATCTCCCCCTGAACCTGCCGATTGACACGCTGTTCAGCGATTCACTCTACAATGTCCGTTTTCATCCTCCGCAACGGTGTGTGCTGGATTCCGTCTACTATTACATAACACAGTCCACTGCGGCAGAAAACAACCATTCCGCGAACATGAATATCCTTGTTATGTCTTCCAACGGGATCTATCCCGATCAGGTCCTTACGGTTGAGGCGGACACCCTCGCGGATGATACCACGGACTACTGGCAGGGCTATGCATTCAGTGAACCGGACACCTTCGACGTGGGCGAGCGGTTTCATATCGGCCTGGAGCTGGATGCGACCCTGGAGGATTCGGCCCGAACCGCACTGAAGGCCTCCGAATTGGAACCTCATACGCTGCCCATTGACAATCATTCCGGGTATTATCATACCGAACGGGGACACTGGGTGACCTTTCAGGAAGGGGGCTCGGGGACCGCGGCACCGGAAATATGGATGTTCGCTGTCGTGCGCTACGTCGGCGAGGACGGTCAGACCGCCGGCGCCGCCCGTCTTCTGCCGGACAGGGGCGGATCCGCGCAACCCCTGGATGCGGGAGATGCTGCGCCGGCACGGGCAGTGGGATTCCACGGGACGCAGAGATAAGCATTCCAAGCAGACTCATGTTCACCAAACGACGATAGCTCGTGTAAACCGTACCGTTCGCGAGCAGGAGGTACACACCGATGGCACGTTATCAGCACCCGATCCGCGCCCCGCGCGGACCCGAAAAAACCTGCAAAGGGTGGATCCAGGAATCGGCAAAACGTATGCTGCTGCACAACCTGGAGCCGGACAACGCCGAAGTGCCGGAACAGCTGATCGTCTACGGCGGCCGTGGCAAAGCCGCGCGCACGTGGGACGATGTCAACTACATCATACGTGAACTGGAACATCTGGAAAACGACCAGACCCTGCTGGTCCAGTCCGGCCGTCCGGTCGGTGTCTTTACCACCCATGAAGATGCACCGCGGGTGCTGATTGCCAACTCCAACCTGGTTGGGCGCTGGGCGAACTGGGAGCACTTTGACGAGCTGGAGAAAAAAGGGCTGATGATGTTCGGCCAGATGACCGCCGGCTCATGGATCTATATCGGAACACAGGGCATTTTGCAAGGCACGTACGAGACTTTCGCCGCCCTCGCGAAAAAGCACTGGAACCAACCTAACCTGAAGGGCCGCCTGGTGCTGACCGCAGGTCTAGGCGGCATGGGCGGCGCGCAGCCGCTTTCCGTGACCTTCAACGAAGGAGTGGCGTTGATCGCGGAGGTGGATCGCCACCGTATCCAGCGTCGCCTCGATACGAAGTACCTCGACACTTGGAGTGACGATCCGGACGAAGCGATCCGGATCGCGCTCGATGCCAAAAAAGAAGGAAAGGCCCTCTCTGTCGGCGTGCATGCCAATGCAGCCGAGTTTTTCCCTTACATGCTGGAAAAGGGTGTCATCCCCGACGTGGTTACCGATCAGACTTCGGCTCATGACGAGCTGTACGGCTATGTGCCCCACGGTATCGCCTATGATGAAGCCCTGGCCCTGCGCGAAAGCGATCCGGTCGACTACAAGAAGCGCGCCATGGAAAGTATGGTGCAGCATTGCAAAGCCATGGTCGATCTGCAGAAGGCGGGCGCAGTGGTGTTTGACTACGGCAACAACCTGCGCGGGCAGGCGGAACGGGAAGGATACGAAGAGGCATTCGCCTATCCCGGTTTCGTTCCGGCGTACATCCGCGACCTCTTCTGCGAAGGCAAGGGGCCCTTCCGCTGGGTGGCAACCTCGGGCGATCCTGAAGACATCTACACCACAGACCGTGCGATCAAGGAGCTGTTCCCCCATGACGAAGCGCTGAACCGCTGGCTCGACATGGCGCAGGAAAAGGTGCATTTTCAGGGTCTGCCCAGCCGAATCTGCTGGCTGGGGCAGGGTGACAGGGCTAAAGCCGGCCTGGTATTCAACGAATTGGTGCGCACCGGTAAAGTGTCCGCGCCCATCGTAATCGGCCGAGATCACCTCGACACCGGCTCCGTCGCCTCGCCAAATCGTGAGACGGAAGCCATGAAGGACGGCACCGATGCGGTCGCCGACTGGCCGATCCTGAACGCCCTGCTCAACACCGCTTCCGGTGCAAGCTGGGTCAGCTTCCACCACGGCGGCGGCGTGGGCATGGGATACGCCCTGCATGCCGGGCAGGTCTCGGTTGCGGACGGCAGTCCGAAAGCGGCCGCTCGTCTGTTGCGTGTCCTGACCAATGATCCCGGGATCGGGGTCGCACGTCACGTCGACGCCGGCTACGAGATCGCGGAAGAAACCGCGAAACGTGAGGGAGTGCGAATTCCGCGGCAGGAACCCCTGGGTGAATAACCCGCAGGAGCCCCTGGACGAAAAGACTGCAAGAGTAACGGTGATGTCTTCGTGCCAAACGAACCCTCTCATAGGATCGGAGAGGGTTCGCCCTTGAGGGAGCCATAGTACCTTGCAAGTCACTTGACAGGAATCCGGCTGCGCTCGTTACTTGCAGCGCTGTCAGATCCACACGTCGGCCCGAAGAGACCATCCGGGTGTGTATTCACCAGGGATCGGTGGATACCGGCAGCGTTTTGCGTTCACGGGATAGCATATACGCTAATACGCATACGTGAAGGTGGCATATGAATCGCATGAGACCGCCGGGACCGCCCGGGCAACGTGGTATGAAAAGTGGCTCTCCGCCACCGCAGGAAGGTCCGCAGTTGAAGATCCTGACCGAGTTCCTGCCGGTCGGCACGCAGGGGCATGGAGAGATGGTGGATGTGACCACACAGGTGCAATCTATCATCAAGAAACACGGGCTGAAATTTGGAACCGTGACAGTGTTTTGCCCCGGTTCCACCGGTTCTGTGACCACGATCGAATATGAGCCCGGCTTGAAGGAAGACTTTCCCGCGGCCATGGAACGGTTGGCGCCGAGCAAAGGGCAACGTTACAAGCATGATGATACCTGGCATGACGGCAACGGTCACAGCCATGTGCGCGCCTCCACGGTAGGACCGTCCCTGACGGTACCGATCGCAGAAGGGAAAATGACCCTGGGAACCTGGCAGCAGATTGTATTTGTGGATTGGGACAACAAGCCGCGCCGTCGCGACCTTGTCATCCAACTCATGGGAACGACCGGATAGTTTGATCCTCATCGCCGGGAGGCAGGACGCACGGGCACGGGCAGCCGTTGCACCGACGCGTCTGCAGGGCATAGCAAGAAGCAGGGCGGGCGATCCATGCTCGCCTCATCGCATACTCGATTACTCGTATATGTCGATATCGGTTGATAGGTAATTCTCGATAAGGATAGATGATGCACGCTGATGTCGCCGGGGCCGGAACCGTTCACGAGATCCCGCAAGCCGTGCAATGGCTGAAGGAACACCTCTACCAGGCCCCGGCCGTGCAAACCCTGCTGACGGCCGTCGGGACCGGACAGAAGCCCACGGAATTTGTCCGAGCCGCCGGATCTCTCCCCGCCGTGGTCGCTGCCGCGGTGCATGAACGTTTCGAACGGCCGCTGCTGTATATCGCGCCCGACATGCGTGCAGCCGAGCGTCTGCGTGACGACCTGCGGACCCTGGTCGGGTATGACGCTGCCTGGCTGCTGCCGCCGTTCAGTGCCATCCCTTACGATCCTCTGCAGCAGAACCCGCGTTTCGATGAGCGAGCCGGCGTGCTGGAAGCCTTGATGAACCGGCAGTTGAGGATCCTGATCACGGTTCCCTCCGTGTTGACCGAACGGTTTTCCCCTCTGAAGGAGCACGAAGACCGTTTTGTTCGGTTGCAGCCGGGCGATGAGATCGACCGTGAAGCTCTTGCGCTGGTGTTGACCGAGGCCGGCATGCGGCGTGAGATCCGTGCGGAGGAGCCGGGCTCCTTTGCCGTGCGCGGCGCGATCATTGATTTGTACCCGCCGTCCTTTGCCGAACCGGTGCGTGTAGAATTATGGGGCGACGAGATCACGGAACTTCGCACCTACGATCCAATGACACAGCGTTCGCACGACCAGATCGACGAAGTACGCTTTTACGCCGGGGAAAAAGACATCAAGCCCTCCGACCTGGGCCTGTGGGATATCGTACCGGACAAGACCGTGATCTTCATCGACGATCCGGACGAACTGCAGGGCGGACTGGACCGGTCCTGGGAGGAGATCCGCTACCAGTATATCAAGCGGCGCGATCTTGAAAAGGACCGTAAAACCCCGGAACCGGAGACACTGTTCCACCTTCCTTCGGCGGTGCACAAGGCGCTGAATGCGCGGACACGAGTGATCCACCGCGGCAAGGCGGCATCGACACAGGGCGCGATCAACCTGGACAGCCGTGAACATGAGAGCTACATGGGCGACATGGGGCGTCTTGGGACGCACCTGCGTCAGCATGTTGTCGAAGGCATGCAGAATCTCATCCTGTGTGAAAATGAAAGCCAGGTGGATCGACTCGAAGACATCCTCGAAGAACGTGAAGTGCCGATGGAGGGGACTCATGTCATTGTCGGCGCGCTGCACGGCGGTTTTGTCTGGCCGAATGCGCGTTTGGCGGTGCTGACCGATCATCAGATCTTCGGACGACACCGCCGTACCATGCCGTTCCGTCGCCGTAAATACCGCACCGACCCAAGCCTGATGGATCAGCTGACCCGGGGCGATTATGTCGTTCATACCGAATTCGGGATCGGCAAATACATCGGGCCGAAGACCATCGAGGTAAGCGGATCGGAGCGGGAATGCCTGCAGCTGGAATACCGTGACGGGGTCAAGGTATACGTACGGTTGGACCAGTTCAGCCGTCTGCAGAAATACCAGGGGACCGACGGTGCTCCACCGAAACTCTCCAGGATCGGCGGGGCGGACTGGTCGGCGGCGCGCAAGAAGACGCAAAAAGCGGTCGAGTTGATCGCCAAAGAGGTCATCGAACTGTATGCCCGCCGCCGGATGGAGGGCGGCAACGCGTTCAGCCCGGACACTCCCTGGCAGCGCGAAATGGAAGCCGCGTTCGAATTCGAAGACACACCGGATCAGGCACGCGCGGCGGAAGAAATCAAGCAGGACATGGAAAAGGACGTCGCGATGGACCGTCTGCTGTGCGGCGATGTCGGCTTCGGAAAGACCGAAGTGGCGGTGCGTGCGGTGTTCAAGGCGGTGCAGGACTCCAAGCAGGTGGCGATCCTCGTGCCGACCACAATTCTCGCACAGCAGCATTACGCGACATTTCGGCAGCGGCTCGCACGATATCCGATCCGTGTTGATGTGATGTCACGTTTCCGGTCGCGCAAGCAGCAGAAAGAGACCGTTGCAGGGTTGGAGAACGGCAAGGTCGATGTTGTGATCGGGACCCATCGCCTGCTGTCCAGGGACATCGCATTCAAGGATCTCGGCCTGATTGTCATCGATGAGGAACACCGCTTCGGGGTGAAACACAAGGAACGGTTGAAGGAGTTGCGTACCACGGTCGACGTGCTGACGATGACCGCCACACCGATTCCGCGCACGCTTCACATGGCGCTTTCCGGGGCACGGGACATGTCAATGATCAGCACGCCGCCCCAGGATCGTCTGCCGATCGAAACCGAGGTTGCTCCGTTTGATGAACGACTGATACGTGAAACCATCCTGCGTGAAGTCGCACGCGGGGGGCAGGTCTATTTCCTGCACAATCGCGTGCAGAGCATTCACGCAATGGAGGCGCTGGTCAATCGCCTGGTACCCGGTGTGAAAACGGGTATTGCGCACGGACAAATGAAGGAAAATGAACTGGAAAAGGTGATGGAAGCGTTTATTGAGGAGCGTTTCCAGGTGCTGATCTGCACGATGATTATCGAATCGGGACTGGACATCCCGAATGTGAACACACTGATCGTAAACCGCGCAGACCGTTTCGGGCTGGCGCAGCTGTACCAGCTTCGGGGGCGTATCGGACGAAGCCACCGCCAGGCGTATGCCTACCTGTTGACCCCGCCTCGGCTGCTGCTGAATCATGACGCACGGCGACGACTGGAGACGCTGGCGGAATACACACGGCTCGGGTCGGGATTCCAGATCGCCATGCGTGACCTGGAAATCCGCGGGGCAGGCAATCTGCTCGGGCATCAGCAGTCCGGCTTCATCAATGCCGTCGGGTTCGAAATGTACACCGAGATGCTGGCGGAGACGGTCAAACGACTGAGTGAAGCGAAACAGACCGATTTGCCGGACGTGAAGCCCACCATGCTCGAGCCGCGAGATGTGAAAGTGGAAGTCGCTGAGGATGCTGTACTGCCGGAAAGCTATGTGACCGAGGCGCCGGAGCGGGTGGAACTCTATCGACGGATGAGTCGTGCGAAAAAGGCCGATGAAGTGATTGCCATGCGGGCAGAACTGCGTGACCGCTTCGGACGATTGCCGGAGGAAGCCGTGCATCTGCTCGGTATCGTGGAAACACAAGCGCGAGCGGCCGCAAAAGGCATTCAGCGTGTGGAAGTGTACGATGATGCGGTGTTTGTTTCCTTCCACAAGGAGTGGGGCGGTGAGGACATCGGCGAGAAGATCGGCGAAATGCTCTCCTCGCTGGAAGATCTGGATGTGGAGTTGAAGGGTTCGGAGAACGTCGGACTGAAGGTTTCGATGGACGCGTCCCTGGAATGGGCGGATCGGTGGCAGTATCTTCAGGAGACGTTATCTCGGCTGACGGACGAGACGATACCGTTGGAGGTGGAGGGGTAGACGGGTGCTGCAGGCGCGTGGGTGCGCCACAACAGCAGGACACACAAGGCGATATGCATATATACAGTTATACGTTAAAGTGGATGGCGCGATCGTCACCCAGGTACCTCGCCCTGTTCCTTGCCCTGGCGGTCGGCATGGCCGCAGCTTGGATCGGCTGCGACACCGGTACCGAATTCGAAGATCAACTCGGACGCAAGGTCGCGGTCTACAACGGCTGGGGCGCATGGGATTCAAGCGCGGTTGCGATCAAGCGCTGTATTGAAGCGATCGACTACGACGTCGAGTTCCTGGATCACAACGAAATCCAGGCCTCGCTGGACGGTTTCGGTCTGGTGATCATCGGCGGGGGAAACCCGGAAGAGATTGCCTCGGTACTCGGATTTACCGGGACAGAGCGTATCCGTTCCATGGTGGAACGCGGCGGCGGGTATATCGGCCTGGGTGCCGGTGCTTATCTCGCGGGTGACTCACTCTCGTTCCGCGGGCGTGGCCGCACGGAAGGTACGATCGGTTTGTTCCGTGGTTATGCCTGGGGGCCGCGCAGCGATCTGGCCCTGCCTCCCCAGTATGTGAT
>WJJA01000470.1 GCA_014729955.1 bacterium | reverse complement strand
GGGCAGTATGCAGTTTGGCACTATCAATGGGCAGGAAAATCGCGCCCGGGGGTCATGGGTCTGTCAAAGGCTTTCAAAAAGCTACAGCACGACCTTGCGTTGTATTGTCAGGCCGACTGAAGACGATCGAAGAAACCGGAAGCGCGAGATTTCAGCCTGCACACCCCGGATTGATCCTCACAATAAGAAGAGTATCGCGGTTCGAAAACTGTCCAGGCATTTAGACAGGAGTGCCTGTAAAGATCGAAGACATGACCTGATCGCTGAAAGCAGGTACTGAAGTAGATCCGGTAGACTGATGGAACTGTCCGGTCACACGCACGACGAAGCCGTGCGCAAGACCTGCCGGAACGTTGTGCCGGGTCTCAGCTCACGGGAGCAGGGTATGACCCGGCAACCAACAGGGATCTTGAACGGCGCTAATACTTCAGCTCGAACATCAGCAGTCCCTCATAATCGGCCGTCACCCCGATGATGGTGTCTTCCTTGAACACAATCGCGCGCGTGTTGCGCAGAGGGTGATGATCCATCAGAAGCGGGTTGTCCGGTTCGGTGAGATCGTAGAAGAAGAGCCCGTCGAACTGGTCGGCGACGACGAGGCGATGTCCCTGCACCGCCATCACGTCAACATGTTCCATGCCCTCTTCCTGCACGCTTCGGACATATTCCGGGGCCGTGTAGTCGGCAAGGTCAACGATCGCAAAGCCTTTCTCGCCGTCGGCAACGTACAGGTAGGAGTCCTGGAACACGGAACTGCCCGCTTCGCCGGGAGTATCCACATGCCCGACCCATTCGCCCAGCACTCCGCCCTCGGTGCTGACGTCTGCAATCGCGACACCCCATGCGCCGATCCCCGCGGCGACAAAGCTCGGGTCCGGCAGTTTACCAAGACCGTCCGGCGATTCACCGTTGAATTTCAACACCGGGATCTGGTATTCGACGTTATAGCGATCGTTGGGAAGCGTTTCGCCCTGGAATTCCACCGAATCGCGATGCCATATGTAGCGGTTGATGCCGTCATCACTGTCGGCAGTGACGATCTGGATTACCTGCGCTTCATGCAGTTGCTGATCGTAGCTGGAAACTACACTGTCCATGAAGGTGTAGACGAACAAGCCGCGTTGAATGCCGGTTGCCGACGGGCTGTTGAGAGACTCAAAGGAGGGGTAGTCGAACTGGTTCACCGGGCCGCCGTCATTGAAGCCGAGGATGACACGGCTCCAACCGTTCAGCAGGAAACGGATCTGCCGTACCGCCTGCGGTACTTCGGCGTCCACGATGCCGACGGTATCCAACAGCATCGGCGAAGAGGGATCAGCCACATCGAACTTCATGATGCCTGCGAGATCTTGCGCGACAAAGGCCGTGTCACCGTTGAACTGGAGGTCATACGCAATCAACCACGTCCCCGCCTGTCCGAGCAGTTCATATTCGGGTTCTTCTTCGACCGGAATGCTTGGGTCTTCCGGTTCGCCGCAGCCGATAAAGAAGGCGGCAATCGCCAATGCCGGGATGAGTCGGCCGACCGTGCCCATGTGTCGTTTCAATGTGTTCAGCTCCATGATCACCCCTCTGCTGTTCGTCCTGATGTGCACAATCACGACAAGGTAGTGTCTCCGTCGCCGGCCTGCAAGATCTGCCGTCGCAAGGCGCCGACCAGGTACAGGCTGCCGGATGCAACGATCAGGCCGGCCGGACCTGCAAGGTTTCGTGCGGTTTCCAGGGCGTTGTCGAGTGGCGCTTCATGCACGCTCCAACCCTGGTTGCGCATGATTTGCGCCAACGCCGGGCTCGGCATGGCGCGAGGAAAATCGACGGTCGTTGCCACGGCTGCCTTCACCGGACCGGGCATAAGGCCGATGAATCCGGCAACATCCTTGTCCTTGTTGCAACCCAGAAGGTAGACCTTCTCACGATCCGGCCATACATCGCGCAGAAGTTGCGCAAGCACTCGTGCGCCTTCCGGGTTGTGTGCACCGTCCAGCAGAAGCGGCGGTTCACCGTTCAACAGCTCGCCACGTCCCGGTATGCGCACCTGCTTCAGACCGAGACGCAATTTCTCCTCGCTGAAGTGATAATGACGATCCATCTGCAGACGTTCCGCCGCGAGCACCGCGACGGCAGCGTTTTCCGCCTGGTGGCGTCCGAGCAGGGGCGTGCGAAGGTTGGTCCATTCGCGCAGAGGGGTGACCAGGGTAAAGCTGGTGCCTTCCTCTGCCACGGATACATCTTCCAGTTTCGCTTCGCGACCCATGCGCCAGATCGGCGAGGATACTTCATGCGCCCGTTTTTCGATCTCACGCATCGCTTCCGGCACCTGGGGACCGGTCACAACAGGCGTGTCCGGCTTGATGATGTGCGCCTTGTCCCAGGCGATTTTCGCATGGGTGTCGCCGAGGACATGGGTATGGTCCAGACCGATACGTGTCAGGATCGACAGCTTCGGGTACACCACGTTGGTAGCGTCAAGGCGGCCGCCCAGGCCGATCTCGACCAGGGCAGCGTCCACGTGGTAGTGACGGAACGCATGGAAAGCAAGCGCAATCAGCACCTCGAACACCGTACGGTAGTTTTTGATCTGGTCGCGCTCCTCGATCACCGGACGGATTTCGCTGTAAAGACGAGCGAAATCGTTGCGTGAGAGGTCTTCGCCGCCGATCCGTATCCGTTCCCTCACCTCCACAAGGTGAGGTGAAAGGGTCATACCGGTGTGGTATCCGGTGGCGTTCAGAATCGCATCGAGGTGCGCGAGCGTCGAGCCTTTGCCCTTGGTCCCGGTCGCGTGGATGACAGGCCGTGCGAGGTGAGGATCGCCGAGATCGTGCAGCAATTCACGGAATCGCTGGATATCCCGTTCCACCGTGAGCTTCATCTTCGAAGGGTCGACACGCTCCAGGTCGAGCCGGCCGTAGAGATGTTCGAGGGCTTCCCTGTAGCCCTGGTGCGATGCAGCGCCGGCATCGAAACCAACCACAGGCGAAGCGTCTTTTTCGGGCGGTGAGGGCAGGCCGTCCGGGTCAGGAGAAGTCGGGGCCATCCATCGCTCTTTGTAGGCAGATCAGCTGATATGAAGAGCCTTGCGGATCTTCTTGGTGTTAAAGGATGGATGCTGCTTCATGGAGACGGCGAATTCCTGTTCCACTCCCTCCGGCGGGATCGGTGATTCATTGGGACCGGAAAAGACAAACACCGGTAGTTTCACCAGGCCGGGGATCTTCTCACGAACCATCGCCAGATCTTCACTCTGCAGCATCGCCTGGAAGGTTTTGTAGTATTCACGGGATACCGCGAACACAACGCGGATCACGTTCTCGTCGTTCAACTTGGTGAGCACGATATTGACAAACGTCGCCAGGTCGCTGGTGATGGCGTGATGGGAGAACTCGGCGCGGGAAAGATAGCCGGAGATCTGCTTGGCCCGAAAGTGGTTCTCGTCAAACACCACCATATAGGCATCGATCTTCTTCTCTTTCTTGTGCGAAGCGGCGTCCACCTCCTGCTCGCGTCGGCGGATGCGCTTGGCAAGCTCCTGCATCTGTCGGGAACGGCGCGCCTCTTCCGGCACCAGATACTTGCGGCCGGATTCATCGGACTGCCCGGATTGTTCTGCCGGCGGCTCGGGGGCCGCTTTCTTTGGCGGAGGTGCGGGCATACGGACGCTTCCCGATCCGGCCGGCCTGGAAGGAGCGGGCTTCGCTGTGTCGCCGGGCTTGCCCTCGCTTTCCAGATCGGGAGGAACCTCTGCGCCCATCGATTTGGCGACACGGGCCAACACTTTGGGATCAATCTGCTTGCGGAGTCGTTCCAGCTCGCGTTTCTTCTTCTCGTCCATGGGCGCCCCTTCTCACGGAGTGATGCATTCCAACGAGGTCCTGCCCCCTGTTCAATCTGCCACTCAATCCGGCCGAAGTCAAGCGTACGCCGCCTCATCCAGCACCGGACTCACGATATAAATCATCGGCTCGCGCGAAAGATCCACACGTTCCGGGTTCTCAATCTCATTGCCGCGAATGTCTCGTATGATTTCAATCACAGGACGGACCGGGTACTGCTTGTTCGTTTCCAGCACCTTCGCGACACGACCGTCATTCAATTTCACCAGGCTGTGCACGGGGAAGATGCTGATTACATCGATCAGTGCCTTGATCATGCGGGCGGAAAAGTCCACGTTGCGCCGCGCAATGATCGACTGCATCGCCTTGTACGCAATAAAGTTGTCGCGATAATGGCGTCTATGGGTCAATGCGACGAAGGTATCCGCAAGGCCGATGATCTGCGCGAACTCGTGTATTTCATTCTCTTTCAGCCCGAACGGATAACCGTTGCCGTTCCAGCGCTCATGCTCCTGCACCAGCGCCTCGGCCAGGAAGGGATACTCGTCCCGGAAAGGCTCAAGGACACGTTGCGCATGAAGCGGATGCTGTTTGATTACCTCATACTCGCCGGCGCTGAGCTGACCCTTCTTTCGAAGAATGTCCTGCGGAACCCTCACCATCCCGATCTGGTTGATCATCGCCGTCAGAGCCAGCTCGTGCAGCTTGTCACGGCTCAGTTTCAAACCGATACCGACCTTCACCGCTACGATGCAGGTCGTGACCGACTGCTGCGCCATCGATGCGACCGCAAAGCGTGACGATAATGCCAGCAGAAACAGGTAGTCGTCCTTCTGCAGAGAATCGATGAAAATTTCGGCATGAGACTCAACGTCGGAAAGATCGAACGGTTCCTCCCGCCGAACTGTCTCATACAGCTCTTCTACCGCTTCAATCGCGTCGTGGTAAATGGTTTTCTTCCGACCCGTCGCCTGGTCTGAGGGGGTCGTCGCTGTTTCAGTCGCCGGTTGTCCTTCTGGTTTCGTCTCCGGCGGTGTACGTTGCTGTTCCGATGGTGCCGTGTTCCTCGGTCGAGGGGCGCCCGGGAAGGCATACTCATCCTTCTCACCGTCCGCCGGCTTACCGCTGCCGCCCGGCTGACCCAGATCCTTCACGGAACGTAACACGTCACGCATTCTCACCATTCGAATTGTCCCCCGGCGGTTTCACTCTCAATGATCGAGTGAATCACCTGTCGGTCGACTCGGTTCATACGGTTCCCCGCACCGATGGCCAAGGCGAGGTCACAAAGGTTGTTGATCGTCCTGGGAATACCCTTGGTGAATCGATAGAGATCCTCCACCGCTCCCTGGGTGAAGATTTCACGCATGCCGCCCGCGAGGGCAAGGCGGTATTCGATATACTGTACGGTTTCTTCGTAATCCAGCGGTACGAGGTGGTATTTTACCGCGATGCGCTGCGCCAGTTGCGGCAGATCGCGCATCTTCTGCCGCAGTTCCGGCTGCCCGGAAAAGACCAGCGTGAGCATGAAACGGTCGTTCAACTGGAAGTTCAGCAGCAGACGCAGTTCCTCGAACGTCATCGGGTCGTCGATCACCTGCGCCTCATCTACGATAAGAACCGTGTGCTTGCCGTTGGAAAGATGGTTGTAGAGATGCTCGTTGATCAGGTGCAGCACATCCGACTTACGGTCCGGCACTTCGTCCGTGCCCAGTTGATACAGAATCTCACGCAGCAGCTCATCCGCAGTCCAGCGCGGGTTGGTCAACAGCACAACCGGGTAAAGCATCGGATCCAGCTCGCTCAGCACGGTACGAATCAAAGTGGTCTTGCCGCAGCCGTATTCCCCGGTCAACAACGCGGCGCCCTTGGTTTCATGAATGGAATACAGGATCCGCATCAACGCTTCGCGGTGTTGACGAGACTGGAAAAAGAAACGAGGGTCGGGAGTGTTTTCAAACGGTTTTTCGCTGAGTTCCCAGAATTCCAGGTACACAGATATCCCTCACGATTGAGATCCCGGTCGAATGCCCTATTCCGTATCCGCCTGTTGAAGGGCGATGCGGCGCTGACGGCGGCACGATTCGCATCGTGCAGCCGCCGAGAAGTCAAGCAAAAACACACAGTATTAAAAGCTAAGGAAGTTCCTGCAGATACGCAACGCTCATTCGTGAATTTGGAGTTTACTCCTTATTGATCGCTTGTATCCATTCAGGCCCGCAACCGCAACACCCTCCAAGGGCATAGAGGGCTCTCGGAAGCTTCGAGAGTAGTGCAGCCCATGCACGAGGTCCGAACGGGTAGCATCGTTTCCTGTCGCGGTCAACCGGCAGACCCGCGGACGGTTTGGCAAAAACACGGTCCGGTCCGAATCGTTCCGCCGCAAGCCCGGCCGCGTCCATCGCCGCAACGGGATCGTCCCCGCAGCCGACACCGATCCTCCAATCGGGACGCCGTGCAGCGACGAGATCCGCCCTGTGCAGGAACTCTTCGATGGCCGAATCTGCTTTGCGGTTTTGCGTACCGGTAATCACCGGGATGCTGACAGCGACATCGATCTCGCCGGCCGGCGGCATCATTTCCATCATACGAGCCGTCTGTTCAGG
>WJJA01000469.1 GCA_014729955.1 bacterium | reverse complement strand
GTCAGACTCTGTAAACCCTTGTCATTTCGTACCATTGAGACTCCCGTTGCACGACCTTTGCGGCCACCTGCCCTGTTGATTTAGCCCGGTCTAACTTATATTTCGCCATGAGCAACCGATTTGCAAGTCTACGGGAAGGTTATCGGAACGGAGAGATGCAGGTGTCGACAGAATGAACATGAAACACTCGTTAGTAGCGCTTTTGACAGTGCTTCTGCTGCTGTCTGCCGGCTGTTCCGGTGATTCGAAGAAAGCGGGCGAACAGGCAGCGGACAACAAAACGGAAAACGCAACTGTTGCAGGATACGAGGTGATGGACCCGATCAGTGTAACTGCCGAAGACGTGAACGCAATCGTGCGAGATGCGGACGCCGGGGTGGTGGTCTTGAACATGTGGGCGACCTGGTGCAAGCCGTGCGTGGAAGAGTTCCCAGACCTGGTGCGGCTTCAGAAGGAGTACGGCGACCGCGGGCTGCGGCTGATCCTGGTATCGGCGGACTTCCAGCACAACCTCGCACAGGTCAATGCGTTTCTCGCCGAAGAGGATGTCGACTTTCAAACTTACCTGAAAGGGCAGAAGGACCAGGAGTTTATCACCGGGCTGCACCCGGAATGGTCCGGCACCCTGCCTGCGACGGTTTTTTACAACAGCGAGGGTGAGGCGGTCGAGTTTCACCAGGGCAAGTTGACTTGGGACGAGATGAAAACACGTGTGGAGAACCTATTGGAGGGTTCGTGATGAAGAGAGTATGGATGACGGCAATCCTGTCGCTGCTGCTGCTGGTCGCATTCGGATGCGGCAACAAGCAACAGGCGAAGGAAACCGACAAAAACGAGACTGAAATGACGGCGAAGGAGGGCATTGCGATGGGCGACAAGGCCCCGATGACGGATGTGAAGATGAAGAATGCCACCCGTGAAGGTGCATTGTCGATCGCGGACGTGAAGGGTGACAAGGGCACGCTCGTGATCTTCTCCTGCAACCACTGTCCGTATGTGGTCGCCTGGGAAGACCGCATTGCGCAGATCGGTAACTCCTACATGAAGAAGGGCTTCGGGGTGATTGCGATCAATTCCAACGACCCGGCCACGTACCCGTCGGACGGCTTTGACCACATGGTCACTCGTGCGAAAGAGAAGGGGTTCGAGTTTCCGTACGTGGTCGACGCGACCTCCGACGTGGCACGTGCGTACGGCGCAGAACGCACACCGGAGGTGTTCCTCTTCAACGCGGACGATGAGCTGGTCTATCACGGTGCCGTCGACGACAATTCCGAAAACGCCGACATGGTTGAAAAGACTTATTTGAAGGACGCTCTTGATGCGGTCCTGGCGGGCAGGGAAGTGCCGATGAAAGAAACCAAGGCGATCGGCTGCTCGATCAAGTTCCGCAAGTCCGACTGATCTTCGCTACAGTTTACCGCTGCAACACAACGCCCGACGGCCGTGAAACAGTCGTCGGGCGTTTGTTATAGTGCTGCAGTCTCGGCAATTGGCGGGCGGGTCTACTCCGCTTTCAACCCCGCAAGCGCACGCTCCAGCATCTTGTTGGAGCGTTCGACCATGGCACGGGAATCCACGGTCAGCCCGGCCGTGACCGTGGCGTTATCCAGCAGCAGACGGCATCCGGCGTCCGCCAGATCCTCGTCACCCTTACCCTCCCGCAGGTCGTTCAGGTTCTTCAGGATCGGATGAGCCGGGTTGACCTCTAGAATCATGTTGCCGATGCTCATCTCGCCTTCCTTGTTGAGCGCCTGCATCACACGCTGCATCCCGGTGGTCATGATGTCGTCCGGATTGACCAGCGCGGCGGGGGACCGTGTCAGGCGTTTCGTCGTGCGCACTTCCTGCACCGCATCGCCCAACTTCTCCTTGATCCAGCGCGCCAGGTCGCCGGCTTCTTTCTCGGGCAGCGCTTCGGGCTTGTCCTCGTCCGAAGCGGACTCGTCGGTTTCCGGCAGGTCGATATTCGCCTGGTCGGCGCTGCGCAAGGGCTTGCCGTCATATTCGCGCAGATGGCTGAAGACGAAATCGTCGGCGTGGTCGTACCCATACAGCACCTCGATGCCGCGGTCACGGAACGCCTCGATGTACGGCCCCGATTCGATCGCGGTACGGTTCGCGCCGCTGATGTAGTAGATCTCTTTCTGGTTTTCAGGCATACGGCTGACATATTCTTCGAGCGAGGTCAGCTCATCTCTTTCGGTTTTGCTGGAGGGGTAGCGCAGCAGCCTGGACAGCTGTTCGCGGTTCTCGAAATCGGTTGCCGCGCCCTCTTTCAGGAACATGCCGAATTCCTTGAAGAACGTGTCATAGGTCTCTTTGCCCGCTTCCGCTTCGCCGGCGAGCATCTTGATCACACGTTTGGTCAGCACACGCTTCAGCTTGGCGATCAATGCGCTGTCCTGCATCGTCTCACGGCTGATGTTCAGCGGCAGGTCCTCGCTGTCGACAACCCCTTTGATGAAGCGCAGGTAATCCGGCAGCAGCTCCTCCGCTTCCGCCTGGATCAGCACCTTTTTGCAATAGAGGGATACGCCGGGTTCCATCTTGCCCAACCCGAATTTCTCGAAGTTAGAACCGGGAACGAACAGAATCGCGCGCAACGCCAGCGGCGCGTCCGCATTGAAATGGAGACGGTACATCGGCTCGTCATTGGCATTGGCGACAAACTGGTAGAAGCCCTTGTAGTCTTCGTCCGTCAGCTCATTCTTGTTCTTCGTCCAGAGCGCCTGTACCGTGTTGACCTGCTCGCCGTCCACGAAGATCGGGAAGGGTACGAAATTGGAATAGCGCTTGATGATGCCCTTTACCGTATCGCTCTCGGCGTACTCCTTGCGATCTTCCTTCAGGGCAAGCTGGATTTTTGTGCCGCGGTGGGGGATCTCTTCGGTCTTCACTGTGTACTTGCCCGCGCCGGTGGAGCTCCAGCGCACGCCCTCCGCCTCAGGATCGGCCGCACGAGTGGTGACCGTGACACGGTCGGCGACCATGAACGCCGAGTAGAAACCGACGCCGAATTGACCGATCAGCTCGGCATCGATCTCGCCGCCTTCTTTCAACGTCTGCAGAAATTCGCGCGACCCGGAGTGGGCAATCGTGCCAAGGTTGCGTGAAGCTTCCTCCTCGGTCATGCCGATGCCGGTGTCCGAAATCGCGAACGTCCCGCTCTCCTTGTCGGTCTCAATGCGGATCTCCAGCGGCAGATCCCTGTCGAACACATCCTGCTGCGTAAGCGTAAGGTGACGCACCTTTTCGAGCGCATCAGCCGCATTGGAAATCAATTCACGGATAAAGATCTCGTGATCGGTATACAATGAGTGAATGACAATGTCGAGAAGGTGCTGGACTTCCGCTTTGAATTGCCGGGTTTTGCCCCTGGTCTCCTCGGTTGCCATAAGTCCTTCCTCCATTCCGTCGTAAACTGTTTGTTGTCCTGTCGTTGCCGGGCTAAACATAACGACGCATCATCCGGAATGGAAGTTCCCGAAAGACCTGATGGAGACAGAGAAAGCACATCGAGCCGCCGGTTCTGTAAACGGTGAGAGCAGGATGACGCCCTGCAGTTTGCGTTTCCGAACATTACGTCGTATCATTTTTAGCACGATGCGAACTTCTTACCGTTTTTTGCACCCCGGCACACCGACCCCGCTGTTACGACATGCCGGGCACTGACACGTAAGGCAACCAACAACC
>WJJA01000468.1 GCA_014729955.1 bacterium | reverse complement strand
CGCTGGTGGTGATCGAGTGCAAGCGCCCGGACCTGAAAGACCCGATCGGCCAGGCGGTTAGCCAACACATCCGCAACCAGCAGCGCGACCAGATTCCGCGTCTGTTTCACCATGCCCAGCTTCTGCTGGCGCTGTCGAAGAACGAGGCGAAGTATGCCACGGTGGGCACGCCGGCCAAGTTCTGGGCGGTGTGGAAAGAGCGCGAGGACGTGGACGGGGCTATCGCGGACGTGATCGCCCGGCCCCTCGATGGTGAACAGAACGACCGGCTGTTCGGCGACCGGTTCGCGTATGTGCGTGAGTATTTCGGCGCGATCCAGCGCGATGGGCGGGAGGTGACCGAACAGGACCGGGCGTTGTACGCGCTGTGCCGACCCGAGCGCCTGCTCGAATTAGCGTATCGGTTTATGTTGTATGACGCGGGGGAGAAAAAGGTCGCCCGGTATCAGCAGTATTTCTGCGTGAACAAGATCATGGACCGCATCCGCCGCACGCAGCGCGACGGCACGCGCAGGGGCGGCGTGGTGTGGCACACGCAGGGCAGCGGCAAGAGTCTGACCATGGTAATGCTGGCCGAGGCGATCGCCTTGGAAGGCGGCATCGACAATTTCAAGATCGTGCTGGTGACCGACCGCGTCGACCTGGATGACCAGATCTACAAGACATTCCACCACTGCGGCACGCTGCCGGTGCAGGCGAAGACGGGCAAGCACCTGGCGGAACTGCTGCGGGACAACAAGGCGCGAATCATCACGTCGGTGATCGACAAGTTCGAACTGGCGGTGGGTAAGGCCGGGGTGCGGGATGAGAACCCGGACATCTTCGTACTGGTCGACGAGAGCCATCGCGGCCAGTACGGCGAGCTGCATGCGAAGATGAAGAAAGCGCTGCCGAACGCCTGCTTCATCGGGTTCACCGGGACGCCGGTGATGAAGAAGGATCGCAACACCATCGAGCGGTTCGGCGGGCTGATCGACACGTACACGATCGAGCAGGCGGTCAAGGACAAGGCGGTGGTGCCGTTGCTGTACGAGGGCCGGCACGTCGATCAGCGGGTGGATACCGAGTCGGTCGATGGATGGTTTGACCGCATTACGGAGGACCTGACCAAGGAACAGAAGGCCGACCTGAAGAAGAAGTTCACGACGACGGACCAGTTGAACAAGGCGCAGCAGAAGGTTATGCGGATTGCCTGGGACGTGAGCGAGCACTACCGCGACAACTGGCAGGGCACGCCGTACAAGGCGCAACTTGTGGCGCAGGACAAGGCGACGGCGCTGCTTTACAAGCGGTTCCTCGATGATTTCGGGATGGTCAGCAGTGAGGTGCTCATCTCCGGCCCGGATGAGCGCGAAGGCGAAGACGACGTACACGAGGAATCCCAAGACGACGTGAAGGCGTTCTGGAAGAAGATGATGGCCAAGTACGGCAGCGACAAGGAATACAACCGTCAGGTCATCAGCGCGTTCAAGCACGCCGAGCAACCCGAAATCATCATCGTCGTCGATAAGCTGCTGACCGGTTTCGATGCCCCTCGCAACACGGTGCTGTACCTGACGCGGAAGCTGAAGGGGCACACGCTGCTCCAGGCCATCGCCCGGGTGAACCGGCTCTACGACGGTAAAGACTTCGGCTACATCATCGACTACCGCGGTGTGCTTCAGAATCTTGATGAAGCACTGGACATCTACGGGCAGCTGTCGGAGTTCGACAAGGAGGGGCTGGACGATCTTTGCACGGCACTGACGGACGTGAATATCGAGGCGCAGAAGCTGCCGCAGCGGCATTCCGACCTGTGGGAGCTGTTCAAGGAGGTGCGCAACCGGCGCGACGAGGAAGCATACGAACTGTTGCTGTCTGACGAGGAACTGCGGGAGAAGTTCTACGAACGGTTGAGCGTGTTTTCGCGCACGCTGGCTATCGCGTTGTCATCGGCCGAGTTCCTCGAAGAAACACCCGAGGACCGCCTGAACAAGTACAAGGCCGATCTGCGATTCTTCATGAAGCTGCGCACGTCGGTGCGGAAGCGGTACGCGGAGGTCGTGGACTTCAAGGAGTACGAAGCCCGCATCCAGAAACTGGTGGACCAGCACGTGGGCACCGGGGAAGTGGAGACGATCACCGACCTGGTTAATATCTTCGATGCCGATGCGTTCGCCAAGGAAGTTGAGAAGCTCGGCAGCACCGCGTCCAAGGCGGACACGATTGCATATCGCACCAAGCGCACGATTCACGACCGCATGCAGGAAGACCCCGCGTTCTACCGGCGATTCTCCGAGATGCTGGAGGATGCGATTCGGGCGTTCCGCGAACAGCGTCTTTCGGACGCGGATTATCTGCGGAAGGTCACCGAGATTGCTGAGAAGGTGAAAAACCGCACCGGCGACGACATTCCTGAGGCGCTGGCGCACCGCGAGGTGGCGAAGGCATTCTTCGGCGTCCTGCAGGATGTGTTCGCCAAATACAGCGGCGACGGTTTCGACGCTCGGACAACGAGTACGGACGCAAGCGTCGTGATCGACGACATCATCCAGCAGAACCGTATCGTGAACTGGACCAACAACACTGATGTACAGAACCGCATGATGGGCGCGATCGAAGACTATCTGTTCGAACTCAAGGACCAGAATGGTGTTGACCTGACGTTCGAGGACATCGACCGCATCCTGGAGATGGTTCTCGACATTGCGCGGACTCGATATGCCTGAAAGACCCTCAGAAACTGTGTTAGTGGATTGCGCCGATGGCCCTGTGCCTGTCGCCGTGCAGTTTCGAGAACGGAAGCGGCTATCGATCTCAGTCCATCCGGATGGCGTGGTGACGGCGCTCGCGCCAGCCCACCGCAGCATCGACGATGTCGCGGCACATCTGCGGCGTCGGCAGTCATGGATTACAAGGCAGCGCCGCCATTTCGAGAAGTACCAGCCCTTGCCTGACGAGAAGCGGTACGTGGCTGGTGAGACGCATCTTTACCTCGGCCGGCAGTATCGGTTACGCCTTTGCGAAGCAGAGACCACGTCGGTGAAGCTGGTCGGACGATTCTTCCATGTCACCGTTCTTGAGAAGGAAGATACGCGATCAATAGCAACTGCGATGGACGGTTGGTATCGCTTGCACGCCGAACCGATTTTTCATGATCGGCTGGAGCATTGCCTTGATGCCGCGTCGTCGTTGCGTGCTCATCCGATCCAACTCCGCATTCGACCAATGAAACGCCGCTGGGGTAGTTGCTCGAGCGCCGGTACGATCACCCTTAACATAGACTTGGTGAAGGCTCCGTTGCACTGCATTGAATACGTCATCATTCACGAGTTGTGTCATCTGCGGGTGCATGATCACAGCCCCGCCTTCTACCGACTTCTCGGTCGATGCATGCCAGATTGGCGGAAACGCAAGGAACGACTTGAATCAATCGTGCTTAGATAGGT
>WJJA01000061.1 GCA_014729955.1 bacterium | reverse complement strand
CCGTGCGAGACGGTAGCCTTTCCGGCGCAGATACTTCTCCGCGTATCGTTCCCCTTTTTGTCCGAGATCTTTTCGATCGCGTCCAGCCATCATCCGTTGAGGAGACCGGGGTCAAAATCCGGCTGCAGGTAAGGATTGAACTGTCGTTCGGTTTTCAAGGTGGTTTGGGGGCCGTGCCCCGGCAGGATCGTGGTTTCATCCGGCAAGCTCAGGATTTCGGACTGCACCTTCGAGACCAGCAGCGGGCCGTTCCCCTTCGGCAGGTCGCAACGCCCGATACCGCCCGCGAACACCGTATCGCCGGCGAACAGCACACCCCCGGCCTTGTGGTAAAACACGATATGGCCCGGAGTATGGCCGGGAACATGCCGCACTTCAAGCTGCAGCCTTCCGAATGACAACATCTCTCCATGTTCGAGAAAACGGTCGGGTTGTCCTGCCACAAACGGTTCAGGAAGAAAAATGGAAAGATTGATGGAGGGATCGGTAAGAAACTCCGCCTCCTCCCTGTGGCACATCACCTTCGCATCGGGGAATGCTTCACGCAGTTCTTTGACACCACCAATGTGGTCGCCGTGACCGTGGGTGAGCAGGATCGCATGCAAATCGAGGACATGTTCCGCGAGAAACCGTTCAAACCGGTCGGGCTCGGCGCCGGGATCGATAACGACGGCATCGGACTGCTCCCAGATAACAAAGCCATTGGTCTGCAACGGACCGACGCTGAGGGCTTTCCACTCCATACTGCCTGCTCCCCCGAAAGATGCATCAAGATGCCTGCATCACATGAAGAATTGCTCAACAAACGGATCCGGAATCGGTGAAGATCCGGTAATATTCCGCACGAGTTCGGTGAACTCCCAGTATGCGCCGTGCTTGAAGACTTTTTCCGTCAACCACTCGCCGATCTCGTCGTTCGCCTGCCAGATCACCGGACGTTCCAACCCCAAATCAGACGCCATCTGATCTTCGAACTGGCTCGCGATCCATGTGCCGAGCAGGTAGTTGTGGTAATGGATTGGTTGGATTGCGAAATGGGTCTCGCACGCCCAATCCGCCTTTTCGCCACGTTCTACCGGCTGACGCAACAGCTGGAACCGCTCCACCAGATCCCACCAGCGCTGCTGCTGATCGTGGTCCGGATCACGGTACAATCCGCGCTCAAAGTGAATCATGACCAGCATCCAGCGGCTCTGGATCGCCTGGCGCATGTTGAGCATTTCACGTAGCGGCCGTGCGATGCCGCGAATCTCTTCGCCGGTCAGGGCAAACATTTCCGTCAGCCATTCGAGGTCGAGCGCGTTCCGATCGAAAAACGCTGCAATGGCTTCGACCACGGATGGATGTGCCGGCGTGCGCATGGTATGAGGCAGACCGCTTTCAATGTTCAGATAGTAGGTCGCCGCACCGAAGACATGCAGCGCCCCGGCTGCCCAGTAAGAGTCGTCCACCACATTCATCAGGGCCCGAACGTCGCCGTCACGATTCAGATTCATCGTCATCGCATGGGGACTCTTGCCGTCGTGATTCTGGTAATCGCCCTTCGCAATAATCTGGTCAAGCGGCAGGCCGATCCCGTCAAAATAGCGTGTCACCCAGTCAATGGTATTGCGATCACGAAAGATCGGATCGAGGTCGACCCCGAACACCGGCGGACAATCCCGGAAATAGGGGTCGCCGTAATGCCAGGGTGACAGATCGATCGCTTCTGACTGGAAATGGTCGGCAATCAGACGGTCCAGTCGCGCTTTCATACGACGGAACGGTTCTTCGCTTAACCCGGCGAAACGGCCCAGCAGGCTGAACAGGCGCGCTTCATCGATCTCCTGGATTTCCAACTGCATGCGGTAGTGATCGGGAAAGCCCATCGAACGTGCGGCGAGGTTGCGTGCACGAGTCAACTCGCGAATTTCCGTCTCCACGAGGGGTCCGAGTTCTTTGCTCGCTTCCCATGCCTGCTTGCGCTCTTCCATATTCCTGGAAGTTGAAAGGATTTCACGGATACGGTTCATCGATACCGTCTGTCCGTCGAGAGTGGGACGGAAACCGTTGACCACGGTCTGGATCTTTTTCTCTCGTTTGACCAGGTCTTCAATCACCTCTTCGGATAAGCGATTGCCGGCGATTTCCAGACGGAGCAGAAAGGCCCATCGCCGCAGCATCTGGTCCTGGATGCCGGGATCGGACAGGCGTTCGGTAAGTTCGGTAAAGAGCTCAGGATTGCCCAGTTTCTTGCGGTATTCGACATCGGTATCGACGGCGGTTTTGATCGCTTCGTCGTTCCCCCGGGTCAGCATGATCCATTCCGCATACTGCTTTTTGTCGCGGTAGGGGGCAAATTCCCTGTCAACACCTTCCAGCAACACTTGCAGCTTCTGTTCCGCTTCTTGGTTCCCTTTCACCGGGGACGCTCCTTCGACGTTCTTGATCTTGTGTGGGGATGTCGTATTTTCAATGTTATTGAGGCAACCGGCAAGCACATTTGAGCAACCTCAAAGGTACGGAATTTACCTGAAAAAGGCAACCATGGACTTGCGCGAGTCGTCGTGTCGGTAACGATGTCCTGCCATTTCCATGCACCCGTGGTCTCCGGAGAACAGGGCATGGCTCAAATCGAAGTCTATCACGCGGATGCAGAGGCGATTCGATTCGAACAACGCGAAGCGGTCCTTTCGGGTTCCGAAGCGCACCACCTGCTGCGTGTGAGACGCGGGAAACCCGGCGATGTGATCCGGGTGGTGGACGGCGCAGGGAATGCTTACGAAGGCCGATTGCGATCGGTCGAGGGAGAGCAGGCGCGGATCGAGCTGACTTCGCACGAGAGCAACTGGAACGAGCCGCCGGCCCCGCTCCATCTTGGTTGCGGACTGCTGAAGGGGGATGCGATGTTCCAGGCGCTGGACCACGCGGTGCAGGGCGGAGCGACGGCGGTGACTCCCTTGTCCAGTCGCTACAGCATTGCAAAATGGAACGAGAAGAAGCATGCGCGCGGCCGTCGCGTTCTTCATGCCGGCATGAAACAGTGCGGGCGGGGCCTCTGCCCGACCCTTCACCCGGCGAAACCTTACCACGAGTGGTGCATCGAACAAGCCGAAGCCGGGATTCGAGTGCTGTTCGACCAGGACGGCGATGATCTGCCGGACCTGTCGGATGCAGGAACGGTTTCAGTTGCGATCGGTCCCGAAGGGGGATTCAGCACCCAAGAGGTTGACCGATTTGTCGAGCAGGGCTTCCGGCTGGTCCGTCTCGGACCGCGACGGTTGAGAGCGGAGACATCGGTGATTGCCGCGCTGGCCGTGATGAGAGATGTATCGGGAAGGTGACCGACCCGTACACAGGCACAGATCACCCCGGGAGCGTCCCGGTACGGATCGCCTGTGGCCTGTGGGAGTCCCTGTTCCTACATTGGCGACACGAACCTGAAAACGTACAACGATAGAGGGTAGCAGCATGGCAAAATCCGATCACTACGATGTGGTTGTTATCGGCAGCGGTCCCGCCGGGTACACCGCAGCGATTTATGCGTCCCGCGCCCACCTGAATGTGCTGGTAATGGAAGGCATCGCAGCCGGCGGGCAGTTGATGATCACGACCGAAGTGGAAAACTACCCCGGTTTCCCGGAAGGGGTAACCGGCCCGGAGATGATGGACATGTTCCGCAAGCAGGCGGAGCGCTTCGGCGCGGAACTGGTCGCGGACAATGTGACCAAAGTGGACTTCACCGGGGGAAGCCCGCACACCGTATGGGTCGGCAAGGAAGAGATCAAGGCGGATGCGGTCATCATTGCCACCGGCGCCGATGCGAAATGGCTCGGCCTCGAAAGCGAAGAGCGTCTCAAAAATCACGGCATCAGCGCCTGCGCCACCTGCGACGGTTTCTTCTTCACGGGCAAAGAGGTCGCGGTGGTCGGCGGCGGCGACACCGCCATGGAAGAGGCTACCTATCTGACACGCCATGCGACAAAGGTCACCATTATCCATCGCCGCGACGAGTTCCGTGCAAGCAAGATCATGCAGCAGCGCGCGCTCAAGAATGAAAAGATCGAGGTGATCTGGGACAGCGTCGTCGACGAATGCCTCGGCACCCCGGAGACCGGCCTGACCGGTTTGAAGCTGAAGAACGTCAAGACCGGCGAAGTCTCAGAGTTCAATACCGGCGGTCTCTTTATCGCCATCGGCCATAAACCCAACACTGACCTGTTCGCCGATCAGCTCCCCCTCGACGACCAGGGCTACCTTGTGATGCCCAATCCGGGCAACACGTATACCGACATCCCGGGAGTCTTTGCCGCCGGCGATGTACGTGACACCGTATACCGCCAGGCGGTCACCGCCGCCGGGATGGGCTGCCAGGCCGCCATCGACGCGGAACGCTGGCTCGAAGCGCAGGCCGACGAGTAATGAGCCGCTGAGACCATTCACTCATAGGAGTGGCGCTGGCGCCCCTGCCTGTGGACATGAGACACAAAACCCGACAGCCTGTCAGAACGGCTTGTCGGGTTTTTCATCTGAATATCCAGACGGAACGTTGTGGCGGATCCCGGCCCGCATCAGCGGGGTGTGACCTGACACTCAGAATGGAACTGAACCGTCACTCGGTCTATCCATAAAGACACCGAACCGATGTGAGAGATAGACGGTCCTACTTTCGTTTCTGCTTTTCGATATCCAACTTCTGCACGGCTGCGATGGCGGCGATGTTGACAATCGAGTCCACATCGGCATCGTTCGCGAGCACATGCATCGGCATGTCCAGGCCGGTCAGGATCGGTCCCACCGCGGTGGCGCCGCCCAGCTGACGCATCAGACGCATGGCGATGTTCGCCGAGTTCAAATCCGGGAACACCAGGCAGTTGGCTCCATCCGACAGTTTCGTATCCGGGAACTCGGTCTTCTGCAACGCATAGGATACCGCCACGTCGGCGTGCATTTCCCCTTCGACCTCCCAGTCCGGGTGCTTTTCCCACAGGATTTCGGCGGTACGGCGCATCTTGTCGGTGCTCGGGTGCTTCACGGTACCGAAATTGCTGAACGACATCAGGGCGATCCGGGGAGTGAACATGAAGCTGCCGACCATCTCGTGCAGCGACT
>WJJA01000467.1 GCA_014729955.1 bacterium | reverse complement strand
GTTGATAATTGTGTAAGAATCGGCACTATCTTTATATAAGCATTTGGCGCTGAATCGGTTTTTGGGTTTATAACCGGTTTAGCAGACTGTAGAGGGCACATACTGTGAGCAAGAACTTCAAACGATGCAGCGTGTGCGGCGAAACATGGCCGACACCGGTGTCCTTCGTTCTGGATCCTGATGTGCAATACCAGGGGTACCAGGCAAACGAGGCTGTGCCGGAACGAGGTTTGTTCCTTTTCACACATGTACGGGTGGGTTGCAGCACAACGATGGCATTGGAAGCTGCGGATATGCTGCCGATCCTCTACGGTGTCTCGCCCCGGGATCACGATTGCAACGGACGATTCTGCCCGATCGTGATCCGCGGAGTGGAAGATCTGCAACCCGGCTTTCCACCGTTTTCCATGGATTGGGTCGGCCATGCGATCGAGTATCTTCGTTCGCAGAAACTGCCCCTGTTTGATGTTGCATGAGTTAAGGACGAACAGCCGCGATCTGATGTGTTACCTGCGATAACCGCACACAATGTGATGCGGTTTTTTCTTTCTCGAGACCATGTGAACGCGTTCTCTTGCCACGACGGCGCTTCCGCCCTACCTTACACGCTTGTTCCGATTGAACTTTGCAGCCGGTTGTTGAACCATGGGAGAGGATCATGACGGAAGTACCGTCCGATGTCCGGTATGTACCTTACAGGCAGATAGACGAAGCCCCGCGTCGTGCGGCAATTGCAAAGGTTGACTTTTCGCTGGAAGGATTCAGCGATACGGATATCCAGGTTCTGGGTCACCTGATGGAAGCCGCGGAGGTGATGAACGCTGTCTTCCGCAACCAGTATGAACCCCGCACCTTTATCATTCGTCCCCTGATCCTGGCGTTGATGGAGGTGGCAGAAGGGGAAGAATTTGAGGCGCTGTCGAACTACCTCGCGGTCCTTGATTTGCAGAACAGTCCCTGGTCGCTGCTTCCGCGTAAGAATCATGTCGTCGATCTGAGTGTGGATGATCTGCGCCGCCTGGCAAAGAAAGCGTGCAAAGAATGCGAACGCCGTCTCGATGCGGTCCTTCCGCTTCTCGTCGAAGGGCAAGAAACACCCGACAAGGCGAACTTCTATCCGCCGGACTTCACCGACGAGGAATTCAAAGCGATCCCGAACCATCCGGAGAACACTGTTGTCGATCGTGACGCGGACGGCAAGCCGGTGTTGATTCGCAATGAAGTTCGATATCGGAAGACCCTGCGCCCGGCGATTCGTCACCTTAAAGCCGCCCGCGATTTGACGAAGAATGCCGGGTTCCGTCTCTACCTCGATGCCAAGATCGCTGAGCTGGAGCATGGTTCGGAAGAGAATCGCAGGCTGTCAGACTACACGTGGGTGCGTCACGACAGCGATATCGACATCGTCATCTCAACGGCGCTGGAGCTCTATCTGGACAACTACCGCAATGCACGGGGCGCGGCGAGCGGCGGGGTTTACGTGATCAACAGTGAAGCCGATGATCTCCTGCATGAAATGGTCAATCATGTTCAGACCTGGGAGCGGAACGCTCCCTGGACTCACAAGAAAGCTTTCATTCACCCGGAAAACCTGCCCAAGCTGAAGTTCGTGGATGTCCTCTGCTGGGCCGGCGACTATGTGACCGGTCCCTTTACCATCATCGCGCAAAGCCTGCCGAACGACGAGTGGGTCGGACAGAACGTGGGCACGGTGAATATGGTGTATATGAACACCGGACGTGCAGTCCACAAGGTCGGTACAGGTTTAGCCGCGCAGTTGTTTCTCACCGGCGATGAATATGAAAAGGTGAAGGATCTGCTCTTCGATGCCAACACGATTCACTCCTCGCTCCATGAGATCGGACACACCACCGGCAAGCTTGCCCCTGAACATGAAAATGTGAACGCGAACAAGCTGTTCGAAGAAGAGTACTCCGCGCTGGAAGAAACACGTGCCGAACTGTTCGGATTGTGGGCGCTCCACGAGTTGCTGAAGGACAAGGTGATCAGCGAAGAGATGGTCCACGCATGTTATGACGGCATGCTGGTGTCTATGCTGATGAGCCTGAAATTCGATCCGGTTCAGGCGCACAACAAGGCTCGTAACGGAATGTTTCACCGTTTTGAAGCAGAAGGGGCGATTGAACGTGTCGAAGAGGACGGCGAATTGCGTTTCCGGATCGTGCATGAGAAGGCGCATGCGGTGGTCACGAAGATGCTCGGCGAAGTCGGTGATCTGAAAGCCTCCGGAAACAAGCAGGCTGCGGTCGAGATGCGTGAGAAATGGGTCTACACCGATGAGCTGAAGACGATAATCGAGGAGCGCACGAAACATTTCCCGTTGGGGCGTGGCCTGATCTTCCCGCGGCTGAAGAAGGCGGAAGACGGCACCTACTTGCGTGAACTGGAGTATGCCGACAACTTCAGCGATCAACCCAAGTTTGCCCTGGAAGTGTACCGCCGCGCTGAAGAGAAATAGGGGAGATATGCTCCGTATCGCTGACCCAGGGAATGCTGTTGGTTGGATGTAGCCCGAGCTATGCCGTAAAAGGCAGGCCGACCCGAATAGCTCGCTATTCGGGTTTCAGCCAGGAGCAAAGCACATGGGTAGACCGGGCGTCCCTGCCCGCCCGGCGCCGCAGGCCATTCCTTGGTGATACCTGTTCCGTCAGGTTTTGCGGCTCGAAGCGGAGTGCGACCTGACGGTCCTTTCGCTCATCGTCTCGAATAAACCCGAGCCAAGGCTCGGCCCACCCTGTCTACCGGACGACGCATGCCGGCCCAACCGGGCTTGCATCCCCAAGCCGCGTAGCGGCGACAGATCAATAGCGCGTGTCGTAAGACACGTGTTACCTTAACACGGTTATAGGGCAGGCCGGCCCGAATAGCTCGCTATTCGGGTTTCAACCAGGAGCAAAGCACATGGGTAGACCGGGCATCCCCATCGCCAGGTAGCATTGCGCCGCCCACAACATGACACCCGGCTTGACAAGCAAGCCGGGCCACCTGCCGGCATTGCACCGAACGTATCCCCCCTACCGTATCAACACCGCCTTCTTCACATCCTGCCACGCACCCGCCTGCAGGCTGTAGAAATACATCCCGCTCGACAGTTCCGATGCATCCCAGTTCACGCTGTGACGACCGGCCGACCGATACCCATCCACAAGACGTGCCACCTGACGTCCCAGAAGATCATAGACCGTGATGGTAACATGGGAAGGTCCGGGGAGGTCGTATCGGATGGTCGTAGTGGGGTTGAAGGGGTTGGGATAGGCCTGATGCAGCCGGTATTCGCCGGGAATGGCGCTACCACTGCCGGGGTTGTCTTCCACATTCTGCTCGATACCAGTCACTTCATACTTGGCCAGGTTGAAACCGTCCATCACCCACAGGGTATCCCCACCCAGCCAGAAGCCTTTGTGCATCAAGCCGCTCGGGGCAACGCGTGCCAACAGCTCTGGTTCATCATCATCAGGAAATCGATAAAAACGTGGCCAGTAGTCACCGCCTATTTGC
>WJJA01000009.1 GCA_014729955.1 bacterium | reverse complement strand
TGAACATGACATGACTCCCGGTTCAGATGGCATGCTGCCGCCACCATAGTTACGTTCGATACTGTGTACCTGCTGCCATTCTTTCATGTAGATGCAACCTGCGCCCGGATGCGGCTCAGGTTTATGGAAAGCTCCCGCCACTGATCTCGACTGAGCACGTTCATGATTGTATGGATGCGGCTCAGGTACAAATCCTGCGCCTCGACCGCCACCGCACGGCCCGCATCGGTCAGCCGCACACGGTTCGCCCGACGGTCGCCGTTATCCGCGATGCGCCGGACCAGTTCCTGCGCCTCCAGCCGGTCCACCAGCCCGGTCACATTGGCGCGGTTCACCATGAGCATGCGGCTCAACTCGCACTGGTTCATTTCGCCGTCCTCGGACTGCGCCAGAAGCAGGATCAGGACATTGAACTGCGCGGCGGTGATCCCCAGCGGTTCGAACAGCCGTCCCGACTCTTTCTTGATCAGCTCCGCGGTGGCGAGGATATTGAGCAGGGCCTCGTGATCCTCGTTCGATATCCCGTTCGGCAGACCCATTTCATCGGCAATATACATACTGCTCCCCATTTGTTAAGAGGTATTTTGTTTATGTCTTAACAATAATGCGAAACGGGGATTTTGTCAAGGGGATTTTTCCGTGTGCGGTCGATTCTGTAGAATGACCCCTCTGTCAATCCTTGACATCTCCACAGGCAGCGGGAGAGACGTCACGGTCCCGCACCCTGACAATACCTTATAATAAGGGTGACGCGGCGAAGTCGAGGAGATCAAGTTTCCGGGAATATGTCCCAAATACCCGTGTCTTGAGGTTCCTGCCCCCGAAACGGGGGAAGGATGTCCACAGGACAGAAAGGAGGTAGTACTCCCCCTCGTCATCCAAAAAGAGGGGATCAAAGGGCGATGGCCATTTCCCCCATTGCATCAGCATCAGAAAATCCGTATATTATAAGGCTGTCTGAGAACGCCCATACACGCCTTGACCATACGGATGACTATGAACCCGACCCTTCGCAATATCGCCATCATCGCCCATGTCGACCACGGCAAGACCACGCTGGTGGACCGCCTGCTGTACCAGTCCGGCATGTTTCGTAACGAGGATTTGGACAAGCTCGCCGGGGGCCAGCATGGCCTCATCATGGACTCGAACCCCCTCGAACGCGAGCGGGGCATCACCATCCTCTCCAAGAACTGCGCGCTGACCTACGCCGCGCCGGACGGCACCACGTACAAAGTCAACATCATCGACACACCCGGCCATGCCGATTTCGGCGGCGAGGTCGAACGGGTGCTCAAGATGGCGGACGGCGTGCTGCTCCTGGTCGATGCGTTCGACGGTCCCATGCCGCAGACCCGGTTCGTGCTCTCGAAGGCGCTGGCGCATGGCCTGAAGCCTATTGTGGTGATCAACAAGGTGGATCGCCCGGATGCCCGTCCCGACGATGTGGTGACCGCGGTATTCGACCTGCTGGTGGCGCTCGAGGCGGATGACAACGCGCTGGATTTCCCGGTACTGTACGCTTCGGCCAAGCAGGGCTGGGCGACCACAGACCTCGCCGTGCCCGGCTCCGACATGCGCCCGGTATTCGATGCCATCATCGAGCATGTGCCCGCGCCCACCGACAATCCCGATGCGCCGCTGCAGATGCTGGTGACCACGCTCGACTATTCGGACTATCTCGGCCGGATCGCAATCGGGCGGGTGGTCGCGGGCAGCATCGAAGCCAACGGCCCGGTCACCGTGATCTCCCGTCACGGCGACCACACTCGTCAGAAGGTGGTGAAGCTCTTCCAGTTCGACGGCCTCTCCCGTAAAGCAGCGGATAAGGTACAGGCGGGCGATATCTGTGCGGTGGCGGGCCTCGATCCGGTTGACATCGGCGACACCATCGCCTGCGCCACCGACCCCGCGGCGCTTCCCACCATCACAGTGGACGAGCCGACCATGCACACCACATTCCGGGTCAATGACGGCCCGTTCTCGGGCAAGGACGGCAAGTCGGTCACCAGTACGAAAATCCGTGAGCGGCTTGAGAAAGAACTCCAGCAGAATGTGGCGCTCCGTGTCGAACCGGGCCGCACCTCGGAAGAATTCGTGGTCTCCGGCCGCGGGCTGCTGCATCTGGGTATTCTCATCGAGAACATGCGCCGCGAGGGATTCGAGCTCTGTGTCGGTAAACCGGAGGTAATTGTCCGTGAGATCGACGGGAAACCCCACGAGCCTATCGAGCGGCTTACCGTTGACTGCCCCGGTTCGTGCCAGAGCGCGGTCATGAGCCTGCTCGGTGAGCGCCGCACCGAAATGCTCACCATGGAAGCCCGCGGCGGCGAAGGCGATTTCGTGCACATGGAGTTCCTGATCCCGGCGCGCGGGCTGTTCGGCCTGCACACCCGCATGATGAACGCCACCCAGGGCCAGGCGGTCATGCACCACGTATTTGAATCCTACGGCCCCTGGCGCGGGACATTGCCGCAACGTCAGGCAGGGGTCATGGTTTCGATGGAGACCGGGCAGGCGACCGCCTACACGCTCGATTCGCTCTACGACCGCGGGTTCTTCTTTGTCAGTCCCGGCGATGAGGTCTACGAGGGCCAGGTGGTCGGCGAGCACTGCAAGGAGAACGACATCACGGTCAACCTCACCAAGCAGAAGCAGCTCACCAACTTCCGCGCGGCGGGCAAGGACGATGCCGCACGGGTCCGTCCGCCACGGATCATGAGCCTCGAACAGGCCCTCGAATACATTCAGGACGATGAAC
>WJJA01000466.1 GCA_014729955.1 bacterium | reverse complement strand
GTGTCCAACAGAGCAAAGACGACTACAGCCGTGGTGCGCCGCTTGGGGCGGGATCGGTGGCCGATCACGCAGAACAGGCTTCCGCAGGCCGCTTGCAAATCCTTTACGGCGTCGTTGCCTTCCTCGGATTTGTCGCACGTGCCGACGGGCGTTTCCACCCCCGTGAACGCGACCTGATTCATACCATCGCCGATGAACTGGCGCATCAGGGCAATCTCGATTTCAAGGATTGGCGTGAATCGGACCGCCATCGCATTATTGAAGGCGCGATGGACGACAAGCGCCTTCCCCGTCTGCTGTTTGACGCCGCCCGTTCGCAACCGGAATTCCGACGCGCGCTGCTGATCTATGCCTGGCGAGTGGCGGCACGAGACGGTTCGGTCAGCTCGCCGGAGATCGCCTGGATCAGCCGTGTTGCGATCGAAATGGGCGGTTCGATGGAAGAGGTGCAGTTCGCCGGCCTGCCGTATATCCGCACCGAGCAGAGCGAAAGCAACCGCGCCCAGGCCGCTGCCGAGCTTGGCGTTCATGCGGGTGCATCCGCCGATGAAATCAAACGAGCCTATCGTGACGCAAGCAAAACGTACCATCCCGACCGTCACCCCGGCGCTTCCGACGCAGAAAAGAAACGGCTGTCCGAAATTTTCGCACGTGTCACCCAGGCCTACAACACCCTCCAGGAAGGCAGGCAGGGGCCGGAACTGGTTTATCTTCACCCCGAGACCGACCGCCTAGAAACGGCTCTGGACCAGGAAGTGGTGCGCTGCTTCAACTGCGGCAAGAAAGTACAGCTGCCCCCGCCCGAACATCACCTGACCGCACGCTGCCCGAAATGCCAGGCTCTGCTTCTGTTCTCCCGCGAAAAAGCCGCGGTGCTGGCACGCGCCCGCTGGTAGGTGGAGAAGCGGGGAAGCGTGATCCTTCTTGATTCCGGATGAACCTCTACGAGACTCTCCCCGGCTTTTCTGTTTGACATTCAAATAGTTTAGTTGCTAAACTGTCTTACTGTTAAATCAATATGGAGTCAACGATGCCCGGTGAATCCGCACGGTCCGAACGTCTGCATCGGGACACGATCCTGCTCGCGCTGCCGCCCCTGCTCTCTTTGATCGGAGAAATCGAGGACCGCCTGGGCGAAGCGTTCGCGTTTGAAGAGGTTTCGCTGGACCATGACGAGTACGTGATCCTGATGCACCTGCGTGACCCTGAGCGGCAGGTGCGAATGAAAGACCTGGCGCGTGTGCTGATGAAAAGCCCGGCGATGGTCACGCACACGGTCGATCGGCTGGAGGAGCGCAGGTACCTGGAACGTGTGCCGTCAAAGCAGGATCGCCGTGCGCTGGTCGTTCGTCCGACAGAAAAGGGACGGGCAGCGTTGCAGGCGTCCCACGACCACCTGATGCCGTTTCTGCGTGACTTCTTCGGCTTCCTCGACGATGAAGAGCTGTTCGCGTTTTATCGTGTACTGTGCCGTTTGTGTTACCGCGGCGGGGAGCTGCTGGACCTGGACATACGCGCGCACCTGCAGATGACCGGCTGTCTGAGCCGTGCCGGGGGGTGATGGAAGCGGACCTGTACGCAAAGGTGATTCAAGTTGTGTGAGGTCTTGATTCGTCGAAGACGGATTGTGACTGACACGGAAACAGAGCATCACTATCCGTCAAGCCCTGCGACGCTTCGCGCCGCGATCGCTGACGGTATGAAGAAAGAGCCGGATTTCGAAGGAGAGATCGCATGGCAACGATGACACGTGCAGACGCGCTGCAGCAGCTGGGCAACCACATGATCCCGCCGGAGATGGCGAAGGGGCTCCTGCACCCGTTGCGGTTCCTGGTGGAGCGTCCGAAAAAGCAGCTTGCACGCGTGGTGCGCCCAGGCGATACGGTCGTCGAACTTGGTTGCGGGTCGGGGTATTTCACACGCTACCTCTCCCACATGGTCGGCGCGCAGGGCCGTGTGATCGCGGTGGATGTGCAACCGGACATGCTGTCGGTCGCCAGAGCCTACATCAACGGCAAAGCAGGACCGGGTCGTATCGACTATCATCTCAGCGCAAACGGCACCCTTGGCCTGGAGTTATCCAACGCTGACACCGTGGTGCTCATCCATACCCTGCATGAAGCTGCCGGCACCGAAACGTTCCTCGCCGAGACGGTCGCGCTGCTGCGCTCCAGCGGACGGCTGCTCTTCATGGAGCCGAAAATCGAAGTGCCTCCTGACCTGTTCGCCTGGGAGATCAAGCTGCTGGAAGAAGCCGGTCTGACGAAAGAATCGACTTTTACTTCTCTGTTCGGACGAGGCGCGGTTTTCGGCAAGCCGTGAGAGACGATCCACCGCTCGAATCGATCGATTGACTCGCCTGCATTCCTTAAGTCACTTAGGCGCGAATGCGTATATTTCCGCAGGTGGTGCCAACCCAATCGACGCGGGGATGAACGATGGTCGTACACGCCTGGAACGCACGAACACGCCCGATCCTGACAGCCTTCACCGGCCTTGTCGCGCTCCTGCTGCTCGCCGGATGCGGCGGACCGAAGCAGGTGCAGCAACCGCCGCCGGTGGATCAGCCGGAAGAAGTGGAAGCGCCTTCTGAACCGGAGTACCCGCAAGTGACCGTAGTCGTGCCGAAAGAGAACCTGCGTGACGCTCCCAACGGCGCGAAGGTCGGCGAGGCGGTGCAGGGCGCGACCTTCGACCTGTACGAGCGGCGCGGCAACTGGGCGCGCATCAGCCATCCCGAACGCGACTATGTCTGGATCTGGACACCGTCGCTCGGCATGGACCGTGTCAATGTCATCGATCTCACCCTGTTGCTCGGCCGTGAAGAGGGTATCCGTCGCACAGACGATCTCCTTGCCGTCCTCGGTGAACCCACCGACACCAAAAAGGAGGGTATGGGCGTATCCCGCTGGATCTACCAGAACATGCTGCCCGGCAAGGATATGCTGTTCGGGACGCGCAAATTCCAGATGCTGGGTCTGCTGGTGGACGAAAGCGGCGGAACGGTGCTCCAGGCGGACATCACCCTGGCGCCGTATGAAGGCGATGTGGACGGCCTGCTGAGCCTGATCGGCCTGCCGGACAAGCACCCCACCAAGAGCGGCTTCGACGAGGTACTGTTTCGCAATGTCTATCGCGGCCTGTACGAAGTGATCCTGACACGGCGCAGCGGGGACCTGACCAAATTCGAGATGGTGCAGGCATGGAAGTACAATCCCGAACGCTGGATGAAACAGGTGGTGGTGAATGACCGCCGAGCCGTCAACGAGAACGGCACGTTAAGCGTGGTGCTGGACGTTGAAAACACGGACGATGAACTGAGCTACAGCTCGCCGATGGTATCGGTGCAGATGCGCCGGGCCGGCAGAGAGCTGGGGCGCTGGCAGCTGGGCCCGGCGGAGTTGCACCTCTCACCGGGCGAGGTCGGTGAAATCCGTTTTGCCCTGCCGCTCGACCCTTCGTCCGTCAATCTCGCCACCGTCGAGCTGAAGGCGGAGATCTCGCACATGTTCGTCGTACCCACGACAGGAGGCCTGCCGTGAGAATCGGCATCTGCAGCGACAGCCATGACAATCTGGACAACCTGGAACGCGCGATGCGTGCCTTTCAGCTTCGCGGCATCGACGCCCTGGTCCATTGCGGGGATTTCGTGGCGCCGTTCACGATTGACACGCTGAAGCTTGCAGGCTGCCCGGTGTACGGCGTGTACGGCAACTGCGACGGCGAACGCGGCGGCTTGAAGAAGCGTTTCGCAGAGATGCAGTGGGACATTCATACCGAACCGCATATCTTTGAACTCAACGGCACCCGTATTGTCGCAATGCACCATCCGGAGTGGGTGGAGGCGTTCGCGCAGGCCGACGTGGACATCATCGTACACGGCCACACGCACGAGCATCGCATCGAACACCGTCCTCCCTGGATCATCAACCCCGGCGAGATCTTCGGCCGCCTCTCGACCGGCCCTTCGGTGGTATTGTTCAACACCGAGATCGGCGAACCCGAGACGATTTGGCTGAAGGAGAAGTGAAATGGGGGGTACCAGACGTAGCTGCTTGACCGGTCTTCTGTTGCCTCTCATCGCGTGCGTTGCCATGAGTTCGTCGGCCAAGGCCGCGCCGGTCGAGCCGGCGTATTCCGACGCCTACCTCGACAGCATGGCGATCGCTCAACCGCCGGGGTCGGGACGCCCCTTCCTCTATTCAAGCAGGGATGCGAGCTGCTGGTACGGCAGCACCGAACGTGTCCCGTCAGATGAACGAACGGGCTTTTACAACGGTCGTTTGAGGCTTTGGGATGACTTCCTCGTCACCGTGGATGGCGAGCCGTTGAATCGTGCCGAGGCGAGCGTCGAGGTGCGGCCCCACCAGGTCAGCTTTCAATGGCCGGAAGGCGAAGAGCTGACGGTACAACTTCTCGGCGCCGAACACAGCGACTTGCGTTTCCGGTTTTCCGGCGGCGAGGATGCCGGACCAGCAGGACTGTTCCTGGTGTTCCCTCCCGATGTGCAGGTACGACCCCCCGAATCGCCCGGCGACAAAGCGTTTCTCCCTTTCTATCTGTCCACGAAAGACACCGTGGGATTGGGCGGCGTCGCCTTCTGTTCAGAGACACTTCCGCAATTGGATCGTTTTCAGCCCACGAGCGGCATGTCAGCATTTCACCAGTACATGGCCGGTAAGGCCGTGCACGGAGTCGTGTTTAAGGAGTCGTCGTTCCAGGTCGACTTGTTGTACGGCGTAGTTCCCGTCTTGCTGAAACCCCGGTGGCGCGAGATCCAGGCAGACCCGGCTGCCCTGATCGCTGAGCGCAAGGCATGGCTCCTCGGTGAAATCAATCGCAGCTACTTTCGTTGCGGCAATGATACGATCAATCGTGCGGTCAATTGGGCGAAAGTAAGCCTTGCTCAGCTGTGGCGTGGTCAACAGGATGGGATTCTCCCGGGACTTCCGTGGGTTGACAAGAGTCAGGGACGGGATACTTTCATCGCCCTGCCCGGTGCCGCGCTGGTCACAGGCAAATGGAAAATTGCGGAGAGAAATCTGAGTCGTTTCGCCTATTATCAGCAGCAAGACCCGGACAACCCGGATTACGGGAAGATCCCAACGGTTGCACGACCCGATGAAGACATCTACAACGCCGCCGACATTACACCCTGGTGGGTTCGTGAACTGTACGACTACGGCCTCTATTCGGGCGACACCGGATTGTGGTTGGAACTATGGCCCCATGTAGTCGCTGCGACGGACGGCACGTTGGACAAGCGTACCGATGAAACCGGGTATATCGTACACGGCCCCGCCGATACCTGGATGGAGGCTGTCGGTCCGGAGGGATCGTGGACACCGCGTGACGATCGTGCGGTGGAAATCCAGGCCCTCTGGCTCGCGCAGCTGGAAGCGGCGGCGGCGATGGGCACGGTGGTACGACGACGCGGCAGCGGGAAAAAAGGGCCGGACGTGGATGACCGGCAACTCGGCCGTTGGTTGCAAACCGCACAAACCCTGCGGCAGCGGTTTCCGTCGGACTTCGGGCTTGACCGTGGAGTCCTGGCCGACCACATCAACCCGGACGGTTCGCTCGACCCGAAGAATCGCCCCAACAAGCTGTTCGCATTGACGGTACCCCTGAACCCGGTCTTTCCACCCAATGATCCCAACGGTGCGCGTGATGAGCTGATGCGCGGCGTGCGCAACCATATGGTTTACCGTTGGGGTGTCGCATCGCTGGCGCAGGACGACCCCGATTTTCACCCCCACCACGAATCCTCTGCAACCCGGTTAGAGGCGGCCTTTTTCAACGGCGCTGTCCATCCGATGCTTTCCGGTGCGTACAAGAGTGCCGATCCGGATCACGGCTGGGGGATCGCTCGTCACGAGATACAGCAGATTCTCGATTGGGGCTGCCCCGGCACGTTGTCCGAAGCCCTCGACGCAGTACCGCGTGAAGGGCACGTGCGTACCGTCGGCGCGGTGTCGATGGCCCTGTCACTGGCCGAATTCCTGCGTTCATGGCAACAGGACTATCTCGGGATCAAGCCGGTAATGTCCCGCGCGGACGGTACCCTGTGGAATCTGGACCCGCGCATTCCGCTCGACTGGATGGCAGATCCGGCTTCCGAGGAGGGCTGGATCGCCACCGCGGTGGTATGGATTCGAGGAGCTCGTGTCAAGGTCGAATACCACCGCACCGGACCGGAGGAGTTGACCGTCGCCTTTGATCCGCTCGAGGATTTGTACATGCCGGTCACCGTCTCTCCCTATCGCACCGGTCGCGCTGAACAGGGCACCGCCCTGGAAGGCGTCGCCACATCCCGGACCTATGTTTTTTCCATGGAAGACCTGCCCTATCCGCCCGGCAAACCGGGTGAAGCTCGCGCACCGGACCGTTCCATGCCACCCCCTCCTCACGGCAACGCACCGGCACGAGAATCGGTCACGGAAGGCCGCGGCCGACCGCAACCTCCGGCGGGCTGGTTCAAGCCGCACGCGTTTTTCCTGGAAGCAGGCGGGCGGACCTATCTCGAACCGCAGGCAACACGGGAGCGGTAGCCCGAATACTTCACGAGTTCAAACTGTGTCAGATGTGAGGCGCGAAAGATGAAGCTGTATGGCAATACCGCGAATCCTTCGGAACAAAGCAGTTGACACAGTTGGGACCGCCCGAAGGGGGAATGAGTAGATGAGTTTGGCCTGGACACAATCTGTGCCGGAGAAAAACGGCATATCGTGATATTATCTTATTGTTACTATAGTATTTAGAAAAAATGTTCTCTCCATTCATGAAATATTCGGGGTAGTCGACCATTGTACCTGCTATGACGGAATGCATCGATGCTTCGTTGGTTAACGAGGCACTTTCTGCCTCAACCTTCCCCTCTGCCCACCAGCGCAATGCGACACCTCTGCAACAGCGTTGCATCGGAGGACGTTTTGGGCATAATACCATTTGGGCTCTCGTATTGGAGTGTCTTACGTTTTGAAAAAGCACACCTTAGGCGTGACGTAGCGCACAGGAGCACGTGTACCGGGCAGGTCTCATCATAAACGCATGGACAAGCGCTTGCGAAGTCTGAATTTCCAAGGAGAACCCTGATGGAAAACTCCATCAGCCGCATCATTTTTGAGAACATCGCCGACGGCGTCTTCACGGTGAACAAGGACTGCATCATCACCTCGTTCAACCAGGCCGCAGAGGAAATTACCGGGTTCAGTCGCGAGGAAGCCAAGGGGCGGCACTGCTTCGACATTTTTCGCACGGAGGTCTGCCACAAGCAGTGTGCGCTGAAGGACACCCTGAAAAGCCGTGAACCGATCGAAAACGCACGAGTCACGATCATCACCAAGCAGGGGTGCGAGATTCCGATCAATGTCTCCACCACCCTTCTTCGCGATGAAGATGACACGGTCATCGGTGCTGTCGAGTTTTTCCAGGATGTGTCCGAGCTGGAGCAGCTGCACAAGCGGTTGAACACGGAAAACGTACTCGGCAACATCATCAGCGTGAACCGCGAAATGCAGGAAATTATCAACCTGCTGCCGGATATCGCGCAGGCGGAATGCAATGTTTTGATCGAGGGACCGAGCGGCTCGGGCAAGGAGTTGATCGCCCAGGCAGTACACAGCTTGAGTCCGCGACGATACGGGCCCTATATCCGCATCAACTGCGGCGCGCTGCCGGCGGCGCTGCTGGAATCGGAGTTGTTCGGGTATGAAAAGGGTGCCTTCACGGACGCGAAGAAGAACAAGCCGGGCATGTTCTGTCTCGCGAACGGCGGCACCCTGCTGCTGGACGAAATCGGCGAACTCGAACCGCAGTTGCAGGCCAAATTGTTGCGTGTGCTGAACAACGGTGAGTACCAGCCGTTGGGTTCCACGCGAACCATGCAGACCGATGCACGAATTGTCGCCGCGACCAATGCCGATCTGCTGGGACAGATCGAGAAGGGCAGTTTCCGACAGGATTTGTACTACCGGATCAACGTCGTCGATATCCGGATTCCGCCCCTGCGTGACCGTCCGGAAGACATTCCCACGCTTGTCGATCACTTCCTGATGAAAACACGCAAAAAGATCCGCAAGCCCATCACCCGGATCTCATCAGAAGCCCTCGGCCTGTTGCAACGCTATCCCTTCCCCGGCAACGTCCGTGAGCTGGAAAACGCGATCCAGCATGCCTTTGTCATGTGTCACGGCGAGGTGATCGAGACCCGGCATCTGCCGGACCATATCCATTCGCGTGGAAAACCGGTGCAGCCGTATCGTAACGGAAAAAGGCCGGAAAAGGAGATGATCGAAGATGCGTTGAGACGTAACAACGGCAATCGAACACGAGCGGCTCGTGAGCTGGGTATGCACCGCAGCACCCTGTGGCGCAAAATGATCGGATACCAGATGGATTCGGAGGGTGGTCTCGAGTGAAAGGACCATCGCGGGGCTGAGTTCCACTACTCGATCGGAACTGTTTCTGCCTCAGTCCGGGAGGGTTTCATATACAGCGAGAGCACCATACCCCTCATGCGAGATCGGCACGGCGGTAACCTTGAGACGGGCGAAGCTGCCGTCCGGTCGCATAGCCTTCACCCGCTCATTCCGCACCGCCCGGTTGGACCGGATGGCACGCACCAGTGGATATTGCTCGTGCGGCATGACGCTTCCATCTTCATTGAAGAGCTGCCACGGTCCGGTCAACAGGTTGGCTCCGAGTCCTTCCACCCGATCGATGCCAAGCTGCTTTGCCGCCAGTTCGTTGACATCCATCAGGTAACCTTCGCTGTCGACGACAAGCACTCCCACGGGAATGGTATCAAACAACGCTTTGTAACGCTGTTCGCTTTCCAGCAGGGTTTCCTGGTCGACCTTGCGGTCGGTGATATCCTGCATCATGCCGCGAAGACGTGCCGGACGACGGTCGTCCGCCTCAATGTATTGACCGACGCCGTGCAGATACATCGCTTCTTCGTTGGGGAGAATGACGCGGAATTCGAGGTCGAACTCACCGGTGGCCTGCGCCACGGTAAAGGCTTGCTCCAGCAGGATACGGTCGTCTTTGTGCAGGAAGTGAAGGAACTGTTCCAGGTCGGGAGTGCCGTCCTCCGGGTCGAGGTGAAACAGGGCAAAGGTTTCCGGGGACCAGATCATCCGGTCGTCGTCGGTGATCAGCTCAAAGCTGCCCATTTTCGCCAGGCTTTGCGCGCTTTTCAACATGTCGCACATTTCATCGAGGGATTCGCCCGCCTCCTTCAGCTCCTGGGCATTGTGCAGGACGAGGTTGTATGAATCGTCCCCTGACGGACCCTCTCGGTGCATCATTTCCAGGCGGACCCATACCCACTCTTCCCCGGTTTGGAGGCGAAGCTCGAGGTTGATATCCCCTCCGATGCGACTACACTGCATCCAACCCTTGATGTAGAGGTCCACATCATCCGGATGCACGAAACGTACGAAGGGACGATCGAGCAGTCGATGCCGGTCACGTCCAAGCAGATCCACCGTGGTCAGATTGAGCTCCTGCATCACACCCTGGTCGTTCAGGGTGACATATCCGACCGGTGCATTCTCATACAGTTCATGGTAACGCTGATGCGATTGCATCAGTTCTTCCTGGGTACGACGCAGTTCTTCGTTCTGCATCTCCAGCTCGATCTGGTGCACCTTCAGCTCATGCAGCAATTCTCGCGCAACCTGGAGGGTGAACGCATTCCGGTCCTTTGGCAAGGAAAGCGCATCCTGCATGGCTTCATCTTCCGCACGTCGTCGAAGC
>WJJA01000465.1 GCA_014729955.1 bacterium | reverse complement strand
GGTTCGGAATGGTTCGATATGATATAGTCAATACGATCGGGGTGAATAAAAGAGGATATGCGGGCCAGGAGTTCATCCGCCTTGTCGTGCTTCACCGTATCGACGAGAGTGATTTTGTCGGCATCGATGATAAAGGCATTGTATGTCGTTCCGCGCGGAGTGGAATACCCGTGAAAGTCAGTCAATTCCCAGTCGAGTGCTCCAACCCACCAGACATGCTCGGAGATTTGCAGCGCTTTGTGCCCTTTGTACATGGTGTAGCTCCTGTTAATAATCGATTGGATGAAAGATGGGGAACGTGAGGGTACAAGGGCAAAGCGGACGTTGTGTGCAGGGCTCCGAGAAGAAACACCCGGATCAATTGATCCAGGTGTGTGATCGTCTGCAGCCGTGCGAGCCTATTCACTTCCCTGGTGCGCACGTTTGGGCTCTTCGCCCTCATGGATGGCGGTAACATCTTCTCTGAATTCGATACCCGATTCGGCCAATTCTGCCAGGATGGGTTCGTATACCATCGGATGCGTAGGGATATGAGCTCCGGTCAGCGGGAGTTTGTTCGTCAGCAGCAGTTTCACGGCCAGCGCCGCAGGCAGTCCGACGGCTTTAGCCATGGCCGTGAATCCGTCGGGATCACCGAAAGCCTTCATATGCGAGAAGATCCGTTCCCTACGATTGTCTTCGTCCGGATAGGTCACATCCATATCGTGCACCAGTGCGACCATGTCTCGAGACCCGGGTAGCAAGTGCATTTTCTGCTGTGCGAGGGCAACCATGGCATCACAGGCTGTCGTCCCGACATCGCCTATTTTCTCTTCAGAGAACAGACCGAACCATTCGAGTTTTTCCATGATTGAGCCGGTGGGGCTGATTTGCAGATAGTTACCGACTCGCTGACGAACATTGGAACCGTTGTAGTGCGGCGGCAGAAACATCTCGACCAGTTCCTTGTAGGAACGATTCGCGAGGTCGGGGATCTCCATATGTTCATTGGGAAGTCCGAGCCGGACAATCTGCAGCCACGTTTCACTCCAGCCGGGCCAGCGTAATGTGCCGCGAACCATGGTGTTTGCGTACTTCAGCCCGAAGGCGTCCTTGTAGCCGAGAGAATCGCGATTGGGATAAGCCTCGAGCACACCAAGATCCGGCACCTTCACACGCCATGTGTGTGAAAAGACCATGTGATAGGGCACAATCTTGATCTCATCGTGTTCCAGGTACTGAGCACCCGTGAGACCTGCCATGACGACATTGCGCGGATTCCACGTAATCACATAGTTGAATGGATTGGACCTGTTTTCCGGCGCGGGAATGCCTGAGCCATAGGAATAGAACTTCTCGATGTGACCGCTGTTGTCACGCACATGCTGAATCACTTTCATGGCAGACATGTGGTCGATTCCGGGATCGAGCCCCATCTCAAAGAGCATCAATATGCCCTTCTTGAGTGCCTCGTCGTCCAGCCCGATCAGACTGCGGTCACGATAAGAAACCGAGATGAGGTGGGTGCTCTGTTCAATACACTCCCACGCGACCGGTGTAAGAAATGCCGGGGAAAGCATATGCACCACGACATCTGCCTTCTTGACGTGGCTGCGCAGTTGATCAGTGGAATGGACGTTGAATCGGACAGCCTGTCCGCGGGGATGGTTGTCCACACGTTTGGCGGCGAGATCGAGATCGATATCTCCGACAGTGACAAACCAGTCATATTCTTCCGCGTTTTTCAGGAGGTAATCAATCAGGTAGGGTGCGCTTTGTCCCGCCCCAAGGACCAGGATATGTTTCATGAGTTCGGCACTCCCTCGGTGGTTGCCTTGTTAACCGTTTTGCAAGCGTTACGACCGGCATTTGAGCGGGAATTTCGTAAAGCTCGGAGACAAACTCAACATCTACGACCCCGGGAGTTCGCAGGAGCCTGGTTCAAACATCCGATTGAGGTGAATCGGGAAAGAATGGGACGAATTGAATCCTGAAAATGGACTGTTCAACCTGATTAGTTCGCGAACACGGTTATCTTATCTTAAACCAGCGCAGGATTTGATGCAGGGTACCGGTTGCCAGCGCAACACCCGATAGCACGAGGAGGCCGCCCAGCAGCAGTGGAACATCGAGCGGTTCGCCCAGCATCGTGTATCCTGCGATTGCTGCTATCAGCGGGACCAGGTAGATGAACGTACCGGCCTGAGCGGCAGGGAGACGTTTCAATACCGCTGCCCAGCCTGTGAACCCGAACACCGTGCAGACCACTCCGAGAAACAGGTAGCTGATATGAAACCTTGCAGGGGATTGCAACAATGCAACAGTTTTTCCATCAATCAGGAACAGCAGTGGTATGGTACCGGTTAACATGCTTAACGAGGTTGCACGTACAGCTCCGATTTGCGGAGCAAATCGTCTCAGGCCGGTGGAATAAATCCCCCAACTGACCGGAGCACCTAGGGTGATGAGTACACCGACCAGGTACTCGTGACGCAGCTCCGGAGTACCTGTTCGTCCGATTACCACGATAATGATCCCGATCAATCCCAGGAACAGCCCTCCCCAAGTCCTCATCCGGGGCAACTCTTTCAACGAAAGGGCGGCAACGATGGCAATGGCTGTGGGATTCAGAGATATCACAAGTGCGGCAAGCGAAGACGGAAGCTTGGTCTGTCCGGTATTCAGCGCGAAATTATAGAACACGACACCGAACAGACCGAATAGGAACATATGAGGCAGCATCTTCGGAAGAGTGCGCAAAGTTGACCAGGAGGACCGACGAAACCCCACCGTGAGCACAAGGAAGAACGGAATGGTCGGCAGAAAGCGAAACAGGACGAGTTGCTTTGGAGTGGCG
>WJJA01000464.1 GCA_014729955.1 bacterium | reverse complement strand
GTGCTCGACGGTTTTCAAAAACTGAATTGTTGCGGACCAGGCAGCAAAACCACTGAACAGGTCAAATGCCTCATCACTTCATTCTTGCAGGCGATCGGCTTGTCGAGCTGCACCCTCCATCGACGGAACCGGTATTGCAGTTTTCAAAGGTGTTGTCGGCATTCCAGGCTGACGATGCTGAGGGATATCATGTCGCAGCCGTCATGCGTCATGCCTTCTCCGATATTGCGGCATTGCTTTCCTCACTTCCGGCGCCGGTGCATGATCACAGACCCTGGCGTGTTCATGAGACGTCGGAGGCGCTGTTCTATTGCACCTACGATACCTATCTGAACCACGATTGCCCGTATGGTGTCCTTGAGGTGCGCCACAAGAGCGGGGAATGCATTTGGCATATTCCTCTCTCATATCGAGAGCAGTACGGCAGGCAGCCGGTCAGGCATCTGTCCGGTCAATTGACGGACCAGGTATTTATCCTGCCGGTTCTTCCCTTGATTCAGGGTGTCCTGATTCACAGTTCCGCGTGTATTCTGGACGGCATGGGTTTGATGTTTTCAGGCCATTCGGGAGCGGGCAAATCGACGATTATTGAGATGTTGGCAAACGATTCCCACGTTCTGTCAGACGACAGAAATATTCTTCGCAAAGACGACGGCGGTTTGTTTGTCGATGGAACATGGGTGCACGGCTCCTATTCGAACGTTCATCCGGGGACCGCTCCACTGAAGCGTTTCTTCCGACTGGAACAGGGTTCTGAGTTTGCTGTCGAACCGGTAAAAGAGGAGCGTGAACGAATCACGATGGTGTTGACAGTTCTGGCACGTTCGTATCTGCCTCGGTACTGGTGGGAATCTGCTCTTAGCATTCTTCATGATTTGGTTTCACAGGATATCTTTTACCGTCTCACCTTCGCGCCGCACCATCCGATTGCCGACCTTCTGCGTGAGCACTTGCGCACAGAAGATTAAGCACGCTTCTTTGTCTTCATGATAAAACGCTTGCTGAGCAGTTTTCGAACGCACCTGTCTCGCATTGTCTGGGCTGTGAAACAGGTATGGCATGCCGGCCCGATGCATCTTAGCGGAGATGTGGCACTCAGTCTCTGCATCGCCGTATTGCCCGCTGTGCTGCTCTACCTGATCAAACGGATTTTTGATACAGTCTCTGAGCTTTCCGGCTCGGGACAATTGGACAGTGCGGAAGCAGGCGGACTGCTGTTTCGTGTAGCCGGAGTGGCCGCCATTGCGCTGGCGATCGTCCTGCTTCGTTTCGTGCAGCAGATTGTCAGGGAAGAGCTGTCGCAAAGAACGCAGGACCGTATCCAGGAGCGGATCCACCAGGCCTCATCCGGCATCGACCTGATTCAGTACGAAACCCCCGATTATCACAACCGGTTCTACCTGGCGCAGCAGCAGGGAGTATACCGTCCCAGGGCAATCGTACAGGAATTGACCACTCTGGTACAGCAAACATTTTCCCTTGCAGCCATGGCAGGTGTACTGGCTACGTTTTCACCGTACATCACGCTTTTGCTGCTTGCCGCCATCCTTCCGGGTGTAGCGGCACGATTCTATGTCTCCCGCGATCTCGCAGACTGGGAGAAACGTCGCAGCGAAACCACGCGGAAAACATCCTACATCCACCACCTGCTGACCTGGCATCGTTTTGCTCCGGATATACGAGCGTTCCAGCTTGGTGAGTACCTGGGGAAGTTGCACAGAGATTTTCGAGCGGTCTTGCGCCGTGAGACGATCGGAATCATAAAGCGACGAGCCGTAACGGACATCATCGTCCAGATCGGTGGAATAGCGGTGGTTTTTTCCGCGTTCGCATGGATCACCATGCGTGTGGTCCGCGGTGCAGCAACCGTAGGTGACCTGGTACTGTTCTATTCTGCCTTCCAGCGCTTGCTGCAGAGTCTGCAACAATTGTTCAGTACCTTGGCTGAATTGTATGAGAGCAGCCTGTTTATCCATCATCTACAGGATTTCCTGAGCCTTAAAACTAAGGCGGACTCAGGGCAAAAGCCTGCGCGAGCCGAAGCTCTGCATGCAGAGCCACCAACCCTTGTCGAACTGAAGGCCGTTTCGTTCCGTTACCCCGGAGCAGCGAAGCCGGTCTTACGGAACATCGACCTGTCCTTTGAAAGGGGGGAGCGGATAGCCTTAATTGGAGAGAACGGCTCAGGGAAAAGCACACTCGCCAAGATCATTGCAGGATTCTATGAACCAACGGACGGCATCTGCCGTCGGCAACCCAATATGAGAGTCGGGGAAAAGGAGAAGGATCTACGTATCGCCTATCTTTCTCAGGATTACAGCCGCCTTTACTTCAGTCTTGGCGATAACATTGAATTTGGTTGTCTGGATGCTCGAGGTGACCGGGATCGCATGGAAGAAGCAGCCCGCAACTCGGGGGTGGATTGCATTGCGCACGACCTGGAGGATGGATACGATACCATACTGGGCAAGCTATTCGGCAACGGGATCGAACTCAGTGAAGGGCAGTGGCAACGTGTGGCTCTTGCGCGCAGCGATTTCCGGGACGGTTCAGTGTTGATCCTGGATGAGCCGACCAGTGCCATGGATACGCGGGCCGCGTACAGGTTCAATCGGTACCTGGCCGACCTTCCGAAGGAGAAATCCATCATCCTGATCACCCACCGGGTGATCAATCTTCAATGGATGGATCGTCTCTATTTCCTTGAAGACGGTCACATTGTGGAAGCGGGATCATGGGACGAGCTGAAGGAGCGCGGGGGACGTCTTTCCGAACTGCTCAAGATCTACGAAGAGGAGGGAAGCCGCTCCTAGCCCGAATATTTCATGAATGAAGGAAATATTATTTTCTAAATACTATATTAACAAAAAGATAGTGTCTCGCTATATGGTTTTGCTTCGGCACAGAATGTTTTCAAGGCGAATGCATCTATTCATTCCCCCTTCGGGCGGTCCCAACTGCGTCATCTGCTTTGTTGCGAAGGATTCGCGGTATGGCAATACAGCTTCATTCTTCGCGCCTCACATCTGACGCAGTTTGAACTCGTGAAATAT
>WJJA01000463.1 GCA_014729955.1 bacterium | reverse complement strand
TGAGGCGCGAAGAATGAAGCTGTATTGCCATACCGCGAATCCTTCGCAACAAAGCAGATGACGCAGTTGGGACCGCCCGAAGGGGGAATGAATAGATGAATTCGCCTTGAAAACATTCTGTACCGAAGCAAAACCATATAGAGCGACACTATCTTTTTGTTAATATAGTATTTAGAAAAGAATATTTTCTTCATTCATGAAAGATTCAGGATAGTCCAACCCGAGCCGTTCGAGGCTGCCGTCGATGGCGCACAGGGTTATGTCATAGCCTTGATCGGTGTTCCATAGCTTGGTGGTAATGAAAACTTCCTCACGTGGCAGGCCGCTCGCGCGCACTGCCTCACCCACGTCCTGCTCGTTGCCGTAGATCTTGGCAGTGTCAATGTGACGATACCCGTGCTCCAGCCAGGCAATGACACCTGAGGCGCACAAACCCGGACAACTCCTCCAAGGGTAGGGCGGGCGTCTCCGCCGGCCCACGAACGCGGCCGGGCAAACACCGTAAACCCGAACGCACAGAAATGTCCGCGCTGCGCTCCCCGGGGACAGCGACTACGGGCCACCCCTCCCCTGAACACGCCACAAGGTTCTATGAAGCGGAACGGAAGGCGTCCCTGCCTGTACATCGTCATGGCCAAGCAACGATCTGCGTCGGAATACGGTAGGGGTCGACGCGCATACAGGGTATCCCGCAGATCTCCGTAATCCCGAGCAACAGGGATGTCCGCACTCCGCTCCCCCGCGTCAGCCGCCCGACGCCACTTCAGTCAATCTCTTCTCTTTTATCTTTTTTCTTTTATCATTTCTCCTATCTCTTTCTACTCTTTCCCTGTCCTGTGCGTGAACGGCAGCCCGATCCACACCCACAGCACCGCCGCAAGGATCGCGACCGCCGCGAGGCCGACCAGCCGAATGGTCAGGCTTTCGGTGCGCAGGGCGTAGAGTGAGACCGTGGCGGCATACCCGAACGCCAGGCCGACCAGGCGCACCGGCGAGCGACGCACCACGCCGATCAGCAGCGCGAGCATCCCCCACACCACCGGCGCGGCAAAGAGGTACTCCGTCGCCCACTCCGCCGGCGTCACCGCCGCTGCACTGTGGAACGCAAACGGCAGCAGCAGGATCAGCAGCACACGTGTCCAGGGTTTGCGCAACGGTCCGTGCCACAGATAGAGCAGGAACACCGCAACCGCAATCGCGGCAACGATGCCGGTAACACTGCTTTCCAGCAGATAGACCATTCTCCACGGCACATGAAGAACTGACGCCCCCTGCCGGATCGTACTCCAGACGTGCAGATGCGGCAGCGCCTGGTCCAGCAGGTAGTCCCACCCGCGCACAAGCAGGAGCAGGCCGAAGCCGGCCAATGCCGCAAGCCAGGCATCCGTCGCGAGCCTCCGGCGGTTTTCCTGCCGAAACTCCAACAGTCGCTGCCCGGCGATAGAACCCGCCAGCGCCAGGCCGGCCCAATAGGCGAGGTACATGAACAGCACCCCGAGGATCGCCCCGACCCACGCCTGTGTGACGAAGGTACCCCATGGATCGGCCGGGAAGTACTGCTGCAACGCGAAATGCCACTCGTTGGGCAGGTTCAGCAGACCGAATCCCAGCGGAATCAACGCCAACCAGGCACTCGCACGCCACGGCACCTGTTTGCGAATCGCGCGCAGGATCAGCACCACGATCGACCAGCCGACCAGTCCGCCGATCAGGAGAGCGTTCAGGATGCGACGGATCACCCGAAGCGCTGTGTTCGCCTCACGTTCACGCTCCCACTCTTCCGGAATCTTCCAGTAGCCGCGAACATCCGATACCGGCAGCCGATAGTTGCCGAGGAAATGGACCATGCGGCGATACTTCGCTTCGCCGACATGTCGGAAATCGTCCTCCGGCGCCTCGTATGTGAAGGTTTGATCGACACGGTCCGGATGGGTGTTCTGGTAATAGTCCACCATCTCCCACTCGGAGGCGTTCTCTTCCACTGTGCCGAGCACCGAATCCGCGATCGCTCGCGCCTCCTCACGTGTCAGGCTCGACAACGCGTATTCATCGGGGAAATGCAACGCGAATATGCGAACGGCGAGGGTATCCTTGCGCACCGATCCGTCGAAACGCAGCCGATTGCCGGGTTTGAACGCTCGAACATTCCATACCGGCGGCACGTTTTTGCCCTGCAGCAAGCTGTCGAAAGCGTCATGACTCTTCAGCTGCTGCATCAGGTAGATCATAGAGTCGTCGGGGTTGTCCCGGACATTGCGATCATCCACACTAGTGACCTGGAATCGCAGGGTATCCGGGTCGGCCAAGCCCGTGCCGGCGACCGTGTCCTTGAACACCGCCTTCGCCTGCTGCTTGCTCACAAGGACAGGCGGTTGCTCATCTTCATCCGCCGCTGTCCACAGCACCGCACCGATCCCCGCCGCCAGGATAAGCACAGGCAGGACACGCAACCCAAGACCGAGCGGCTCCGATGACAGGAATGCAGTACGGGGTTCGGCTGCCGGTTGAGTGTCCGGCGACACCTCCGCATCATGTTTTCGGAACTGCTCGTCATCGGTCACCTGCCGCTCACCCTCGGTCCGCTCCGCCGCTTTCGCCTGAGCGTCGGAAACCTCCGAAACATCGTCGTTCAGAGTACCTTTCTCCGGCAGGAAGGTCCCTGTACGCAGGTAGGCAATCAGCGCGAGCAGCAACGGGATCACCAGCAGTCCGGTCGCCACGGCGGCGGTGGTGATGAAATACGCATTGTCACTGCGGAACATCAGCATCGCGGTGTAAAACGCATCCACCGTATAATGCCACACCAACGCCGGCAACAGGCCCCATTTCAACATGATGAAGCCGATGATCACACCGG
>WJJA01000462.1 GCA_014729955.1 bacterium | reverse complement strand
TGGTGAGCGGGTATCTCTATCGCTGGTCGGCGCGTCGCCGATACGGATTTGCCGGGGTGCGGGGGATGGAGATCATGGATACGGTGATTGTGCGGTTGGACGTGGCGGTGGTGAAGCACTGGCTCGCGGAGGATGATAAGTCTGCATAGGTATCTGCACGTATATGCTCCTACTCGGATGCTCGAATATGAGCAGAGGTTGAGCTACTGCTCCGTCCCTTTCAGCTGCCGCGCTGCCAGCTGCCCGCACGCCGCCGCCACATCGCGACCCCGGCTGGTCCGCAGCACCACCGTCCGACCCAAACGCACCAGCTCCGCCGCCACCGCTTCCACGGCATCTTCCGACGGCCGTTTGAAATCCCCCGTCGCTTCGTTGTACCGAAGCAGGTTGATCTTGGTCGGCAGGTCGCCGATCCACTTGTGCAACGCGCGCGCGTCGGCCGGCGAGTCGTTCATGCCTTCTGCAATCAGAAGAGCGATGGTGATCCGGTGACGCGTGTTGTCCGCATACTGCTTCAACGCCTGACGGTTTTCTTCTAGCGAGAACCGGCCGGCAACCGGCAGCAGACGCCGACGTACCTCGTCATACGGTGATCCGATCGAAAAGACCAGCTTCGGCGGGTTGGGGATGTCGGCCAGTTCACGAATCCGTGAGGGAATACCCACAGTGGAAATGGTCACCTTGCGTTTGCTCAGACCGATGCCGTCCGGATCGGTCAGCATGTTCCATGTTTTCAGCACTTCCCCGGTGTTTGCGAGCGGTTCGCCCATCCCCATGAAGACCACATTCGAGATACGCCCTTCGATACCACCTGCCACCGCGAGGTAGGTGCCGAGGATTTCATCCGCCGTCATATTGCGTGACAGGCCCAGCATCGCGGTTGCACAGAACTTGCAGCCGAACGCGCACCCGACCTGGCTGGAGACACATAGGGTCATGCGGTCGTCCGAGGGAATCAGCACCGTTTCCACACGGTTGCCGTCCGCCAATTCGAACAGGTATTTCGTCGCGCCTTCGGGACCGTCTCCGGAGGCAACCTCGACCACCCTCGGCACGGGGATGTCGGCATGCTCTTGCAGTGTCGCGCGGAGGGATTTCGAGAGGTCGGTCATCTGCTCGAATTCGGTTACATGGCGCCGATGAATCCAGGCGTGGATCTGACGGCCGTGGAAGCGTTTCTCCCCCAGCGACTCCAGGTAGTCTTCCAGGCCTTGGCGGTCGAGGGTCAGCAAATTGGTTTTCGTGTTCGTTTCCATCTCGAAAAAGTACATGTGTATAGGGTGAGCGACAAGGGAAGTGCGGACGATGTCGGCACGAAGAGGGTTGCGAAGGTCCGGGGCCGTTAAAAAAACAGACCGCAAGGCCCTGCATGAAAATGTCGCGTCCCGGGAAGATCGTCATGGGAAGCCGTGCAAATGGACGCGACAAAGCATGTAAGGCCTACGCGGTCGCTGCACCGTGCAAGGAAACCGTTCTGTCCATGAAAGTGCAACGGGTGTGCCAATCGCGGAATTCCAAAAGCGAATCCCTCGGATGATATTGTTATAATATCACTTAGAAGGCACATCGCCTGTAGAGACACATGGCTTGTACCATAACCGTTTGTGCAATTCATGCACGATGTGCCAAGGTGCGTGCACGTTTCCCTCCGCTCACCATGCGACCCTGTGGTATTCACAGCCCCGGGAGTGGTAAACAACCACTATTCAGTCTATGTCACCTCGAGCTCGCTCGAGAATACCGCTCTCTTCGACGAGTTGACGCAGTTCCAGCCAGGCGGCGGGCAGTTCACGACCATCATCGAACGCGTCCTGCATACGGCGCGCCAGCTCATGGGCTTCCGGATCTGTCGTTTCAACGTGCAGCTCCTGAAAGTGCCGGTGGATCAGGTGCAGCAGACCCGCCTGACCGGACAGCGCATCCATCATCGGCAGGGTGCTGTGACCGGTCAATGCTTTCGGCTTGTACGGAAAATGGCGCTCAGCCCGTTCTTCCAAGGTCTCCGGGCCGGTGCCGCCGGACGCCTGGTGGGCCCAGGGTCCGCTGACTGGACGGTAGGGATCACGAAGCAGATTGCCGCGGGTCAGCACGGAACGCAATTCTAGCAGCGGCCGCAGGGACGGAGATTTCTCCGCTGCCTGCAGGTCATCCCGAAGGTGTGTCAGCAGCACTTCCAGGGCCGTCCAACCCGCATGATGCCCCAATCCGAACGCCGTGGTCACCGGATTCACCCCCATGCGTGCGACGGCAAGGCTGTTGGCAAGGGAGAGGCCGAGGATATCCGCTGATTGTGCGGAAATCTCCGGGGGATCGATGTGATGCTCACGATCCAGGTATCGTACCCATGCCGTAAGCGAACGCGGACGCCGTGCGCCGGCCAGCGGATCGCCCTGACCTGTACGATCCAGCAGGCGCCAATGCGGATTCACATTCCGGGGACGAAGCAACCGTCGGACTTCGCCGACGACACGTGACACATCCCGACCCCGTGCCCTCGTGATGTCATCCAGCTCGATTTCGGGGGTCAACCCCGCAAGAACGGCGTATTCCGCCTGTTCTGCCGCGAACGTGACCGCACGATTGATGCCGCCGTGCAGGAAGCGAGCCTTCGCGGCCGTGGCACTGACCGGGACCGTGAACACGACACGCTTTACCCCGGCTTCTGCGACGGCCCTGAAACGGTCGGTCCGTGGTTCCAGGCGCACCACAGGCTCGACACGAGCCTGCCTCTTCCCGATACCCCGGTCGGTCAAATGTTCCGCGAATGCCGTCCGCATCCTGAACGGCAACTCCACCTGGAATTGAACGTTCCAGTCTGACCCGGTCCGTACGAGGGTGTGGAGCCAGGCCTTGATGACCTCGTGTTTGAGGGGCGGTTGCCCGATCACGCCGGCGGTAAGGGTGGCATCGACAATAATCATCTGGGTTTACCTTTAGTTGTATACTCGTATGGGCGCATATGTACATCCGGCGGTCATGCTGCCTCCACGCAAAACCGCCCCGCGGACCCTCGCGAGGCGGTGCTTTTATCCGGTATCGAAAGACAACACAAGACTTCTTAGCCTACGCGTCGATTCCCATCCGCTTGCGCGTGTAGGGAATCAAGCCGCCGGCTTCCATGATGCCGAATACGAACTCATTGAACGGCGGGAAGCTGAACGTACCCTTGTCTCCGCGAATCTCCCCGGCTTCGAAATCGATCTCAATGGTATCCCCGTGTTCGAACACATTCTGCACTTCGCTGCTGGTGATCAGGGGAAGCCCGTTGTTGACACCGTTACGGAAATAGATCCGGCTGAAGCTCGGGGCGATGATGGCACCCACGCCCTTGACTTTCAGGCAGACCGCCGCCTGCTCGCGGCTGGATCCGCAGCCGAAGTTCTTGCCGGCGATGATTACATCGCCCGGTTCGACCTTGTCGGTGAATTCCGGGTCCAGGTCTTCCATGGCATGTTTGCCCATCTCTTCCGGATCGTTTACGGTGTAGGTGTACTTCCCGGGAAAGATCACGTCCGTATTGACATCGTCGCCGTACTTCCAGACACGGCCTTTAATCACTTTTTCCATGGTTGCTTCGCTCCTGCCTCAGGCTTTCACCAGCACGGGTGAAAGGGTCGCTTCCTGCAATTCTTCACGAATGGCATCCCAGTCCACCGGGTGGTTGCGCGGGTCGGTAATACGTCCGGACAGCGCCGTCGCCGCAGCGGTGTGGGGACTTGCGAGGTAGACTTCCGATTCCCGATTGCCCATGCGTCCCTTGAAGTTCCGGTTGGCGGTGGAGAGGGTCTTTTCGTTGTTGCCGGGCACGCCCATGTGGTTGCCCATGCAGGGGCCGCAGCCCGGTGTGCCGAGGGTGCCGCCGGCGCTGACGATGGAGTCGACATAACCCAGCCGCATCGCATCGATCATCACCTTGCTGCTGGCGGGGATCACCACCAGGCGTGTCTCGGACGAGATCGTTTTGTCTTTCAGCACATGCGCCAATACCGCCAGATCATCCAGGCGGGCGTTGTTGCAGGTCCCGACAAAGACCTGTTCCATCGGTTCGCCTTCCAGCTCGCCGACCGGCTTCACATTGTCCACGGTGTGCGGCGCGGCGACAACCGGCTCAATTGTGCCGAGATCGATTTCGAGCACCTCGTCGTAATGACAGCCTTCGTCGGAGAAGACCGGTTCATACTCTTTGACAGCACGGCCTTCCAGGTAGTTGTAAACGATCTCATCCGGCGGCACATAGCCGACCTTGGCACCCATCTCCACCGCGAGATTGGTCAGGGTCATGCGTTCGGAGATGCTGAAGCGATGTGCAGCGGGACCGTCGTACTCCACGGCACGGTACAGGGCGCCGTCCGCAGAGATCTTCCCGATGATGTGCAGCGCCAGGTCCTTCACATAGACACCGTCTTTGAAAGTGCCGGTCAGATGAATTCGCATGGTTTCCGGCACACGGAACCAGATCTTTCCGGTCGCCATAATCACGGCGGTTTCGCTGCGTGTCACACCGGTTCCGAACGCACCGAAGGCGCCGTAGGTGGTGGAATGGGAGTCGGAGCCTGTCATGATTGTGCCCGGCAGACAGTGGCCGTTCTCCGCCATCACCTGGTGACAAATACCGTGGTTGATGTCGTAGAAATTCTTGATGCCGTGTTTTTTCACGAATGTACGGATCTGCCGATGGTTTTCCGCGAATGTCGCATTTGCGGGCGGTACACAGTGATCCAGCACGATCAGATGAATGTCCGGATCATACAGCTTGTCAACCCCGATTTTCTCGAATGTTTTCGAAATCGCGGCGGTGTTGTCATGACTCATAGCCACATCAGGGATCACTTCAACGATGGACCCCGGTTCAACCTCCTCGACACCGGCGTATTTCGCGAGGATTTTTTCAGAAAAGGTTTTGGGCATGGCGGTGCTCCTGCTTGCCTGTCACATGTGTAAGGCCTGAATGTACAAATCGGAAGCGGCGGAGAACAGGGGATGGCGGGTCCCCGGTGCGGGAGCCGTTTCGGAAAAACGCCTCGAACGAACATTCGGTGCGCCGGCTCTTCCATACGGCATGTCGTACTGTCGGTAGTGCCTCACACGATGTCCGGACGGATGAAATGGGCCATCACCAAACCCGCACCACCCCAGCTGATGACGTAGTCGATCAAGGTGGCGAATGTGAAGTTGGCCGGGAAGTGCCACCAGTTCCACATCGTCAGCGGTCCAAACAGGAACGCGAACAATCCGGCAACCAGCACAAATACAAAACGTCCGGTGTATTTGGGAAGACCCCCGACCGCTTTACTCAGCATCCATGCAATCAACAACGCCGATCCGACATTGATCAGAAAGTACCACAGGAAACTGATCGGATTCATCCAGGGCCCGCCGTCCGCGTCCACCACCATGAAGTGGATGATCGGTCCTTCCATGTATTCTTCCATCATCCCGGCCATTGCAGCCTTCGGGTCAGCCTGCATTTCTTCTTCGCTCGGAAAACCCGGAAAATGGTAGACACCCGTTGCAAGCATGTCCGTGCGAATCACTTCTTCGTTGATCGCTGCTTCCGGGACATCTTTCATGTGAAACTCATGGATCGGGATCACCGTCCACGAGAGGTTGCCCCAGATGAATACCACCAGTCCGCCCAGCAAACCGCCGATCCAGCTCTTCCTGCTCATCGACTCTCCTCCTCAGATAACCCAGTTCAGGTTGGTATCCTCTCCCACCGGTAAACACGTGCGGTGCTAACCCGAATATTTCATGAATGGCGAGAACATTCTTTTCTAAAAAACATATTAACAATAAGATATTGTCATGCTATACGGATTTTCTCTGACACAGATTGTGTCCAGGCCAAACTCATCTATTCATTCCCCCTTCGGGCGGTCCCAACTGCACCATCTGCTTTGTTGCGAAGGATTCGCGGTATTGCCATACAGCTTCATCCTTCGCGCTTCGACACAGTTTGAACTCGTGAAACATTCGGGCTAAACATGCGTTCAGGGAGAAGTGCCGAGCAAGAGTGTGCCCGAAAAATGCTTAGTTGGTGCTCCCTGGAGACCATGGTATTGAGGTTATCAATCAGCGTGACGAAGCGGGCAGGCCGTACTTGCGGAGGTGTTCGTAATTGGCGATGAAATCCTCACGTGTGACATCATCCGGGATTTGTCCCGTACCGTTGAGGATTTCATAGAGCAAACTGTAGCCGAGACGTTTTTCATAAGGGAAGCGTCGATTTGCCCCTGGTTGATCGGCACAGCTTTTCAGGACACGCAGTTCTTTTGCATGGTCAGGGTGGTAAAAGAACGGCATCGAAAAACGGTCGCGATGGGGGGATGGCGTGGGGTTGATGACGCGATGCAGCGTGCTGCGAATCATACCGCCGCTGATGAAGTTGAGCATGTCTCCGGCGTTCACGATCAGGTCGCCGGGTTTCGGGTCCACGTCAACCCATTCCCCTTCATGAGTTTTGATCTGCAAACCGCTGCGCGTGGCAATCGGCAGCAGTGTCAGCATGTTGATGTCGAAGTGTTCGCAAGCGGGCAGATCGGCATCGCCCGGGTAGCGAATGTGCCGCATGTGGGAATCATCGATCGGTTCCCCGTCGGGGTCACGAAACCAGCCGCTCACTTTGTTCCATTCCCTGTTCGACGGATCAAGGAACTCAACGATCGCCTTCATGAGGTAGTAGCCCAGGTCACGGCAGGCGTGGTAAAACTCCTCGGCTGCCTCCAGGTAGCCGGACACTTCCCGGACGGCAACATTGTGAAAACTCCCGAAACAGAACGCCAGTTTTTGATCGGGTTCATCACAGTAAAAGCCCGTTTCGACACCATACGGCATATAGCCGCGTTGATATCCGATCTGCGGATAGCTGTAGCGTTCAAGGACGAACGTATCGAGGTCAAAGACCTTCTGCATGAACTGATAGTTCCTGACCAGGAGGTCGGATCGGAAGGGGGCATCTTTCAGGAGCACGAATCCGGTATCGCGAAGCGCTTCACCAAAGCGCCGCACACCGACGTCGATCGTAGACCCATCGTCTGCGATGACATCTCGGTAGCTTACACGCGGGATCGCGCCGGACGGCATGCTTGAAACACTCCTTTCAGCGTATAAAAACCAGTTTCCGGGTCTGCGTGTCTCCCTGTGGCGCTTTGACATGCAAGTAATACACCCCGGAGGCGGCAGCATTGGACCAGTGGATATTGTACACACCTTCGGACCAGTGTCCGCGGTGGATAACCTCCTCCAATCGACCCAGAGAGTTGTATATGTGAACCTGGTATGGACCCGGTCGGTGCACCCTGACGGTCGCCTGTACATACCCGTTAAACGGGTTGGGCCGGGGCGCGGACACATGGAACGCAAGCGGTATCGCCTCGCAGGGTTCGGCGATCGCTTCCGCCGACAGCAGGGCCGTCGGCAGGTCGATCACACCCCAGCCGGTATAATTATCCGGTTCATCCGGGTGCGAGGCGGTTTCTTTCAGCACCTGGATCAGTTCTACCGGTTCAAGGTCCGGGTAGGCTTGCAACAGGATGGCCACGGCTCCCGCGGCGGCGGGGCAGGAAAAGGAGGTGCCGCCGGAATAGCCGTAGTCGTTCGTTGTATTGGGATCTGCCACCCAGTTAAACGACCCCATGGCTGACACATCCGGTTTGATGCGAAAGTCCGCGGTCGGCCCCTGGGGACTGAAGCTGACATAGTTCCCGACACTGTCCACCGCTGCCAGCGCCAGCACGGAATCGCCGTCCGCAGGGGCGCTG